>JBAURA010000689.1:0-9538 GCA_049580985.1 Chloroflexia bacterium | reverse complement strand
GTTCGGACGTTCCCTACAAACCATAAAATCTCTGCTTTCCTCTGTTACTTCTGCTTCCTCTGCTTTGAAGGAACAGCCTGGGAAAGATGGCTGCCTGCGATGGGTACGTAAAATGGGCGCGTAAGTTGTTGCTTGGCGCTCGTCTCGGATCGATTTTTGCTATGTGTTACCTACAGGAGTATTATTAAGTGGAAGATCCAACAGCCCATGTGCCCAGGTTGGGCAAATATACGTAGCAGATAGAACACGCTGGCAGTGATCTGTAATTACCGTCGCGGGCATACGTGTCCGCCGGTTGCTGAAAGATAAGGAACTAATGCAGGTTAGACAGAGCTTATTAGTAGTAGATGACGATCCGCGCCTGTTGAGGCTGGTGCGGGTGAACCTGGAGAAGGCTGGGTTTGTGGTGAACACGGCCCCTAGCGGTACGGCTGCTCTTGAGCAGTTCGATATGGAAGTGCCGGATGCTATGGTGGTGGACGTCACTATGCCAGGCATGGACGGCTTTACCCTCACTCAGCGGATACGGGAGGTATCCAATGTGCCGATCATTATATTGACGGCAATGGGCGAGCAATCGCAGAAGGTGCGCGGCCTGGAACTGGGAGCCGACGACTATATCACCAAGCCTTTCGACCCGGAAGAGCTGGTGGCACGGGTGCGTGCACTCTTGCGCAGGAGCCAGACGGCAGCAGGAGACGGCCAGACCGGGCACATAGTGCAGGCGGGCGATCTCGTGATCGATTTCCTCAAGCGTAGGGTAGAATACAAAGGCCAGCCGGTGAAGCTCACCCCCACCGAATACAAGCTGTTACAGCAGCTAGCTCAGCAGGCGGGCAAGGTCATCCCTCATACCGATTTGCTGTCCAAAGTGTGGGGGCCGGAATATCGCGACGAGACAGGCTACCTGTGGGTCTACATCCGCGCCCTGCGGCAGAAGCTGGAGGTAGACCCCTCCAACCCACAGTTCATCATGTCAGAGCCTGGCTTCGGCTATAAGTTCCAGATACCGAAGGAAGAGGGTGTTGGGGATTAGGGAATGGGGATTAGGGAATGGGATTAGGGAATGGGATTAGGGAATGGGGATTAGGGAATGGGGAATAAGCGGTTAGGGGATTTAGAGATTGGGCGGGATCTCATTTCACGCCGACCTCTAATCCCTAATCCCTAATCCCCTAACCCCTGACCCCTCGCAAACGAATGAAACGTATCACGCTCCTATTACAATTCTCTATCATCAGCCTGGTGTTGATGGTGGGTATTGGCGCTTTGCTGGGCTTCAATCTGACTCATTACTTCGAGCAGATAGCCGTGGCCCAGCAACGGGACGCCGTGCGCGACCTCGTGCCCCCGTTGATAGGCGATCATATTACGGATAACGTGCTCAGGAACGGGGCGGCGGGCGAAGAGTATACCCGAATAGAGCTGGCGCTGGCGACGCTGGGCGGCTCAGGGCTGGTACGCGTCAAGATATGGAACAACGACGGCGTCATCATTTACTCGGACGACAGGGATCTGGTGGGCATGAAGTACGAGGTAAGCCCGGAGCTGGCGGAAACGTTGGAGGGCCTGACAGTCGCCGAGATATCTGAGTTGGAGAAGGATGAGAATGTCGAGGAGCGAGGTTTCGGCGAGCTGCTCGAAGTGTACACCCCCCTCAGGCAGGGGGGTAAGAGCCAGATCGTAGGCGCGTTTGAAGGCTATTACGACATAACCGACCTGCGCGACAAGATGAACGCCACCAACGAGTTCCTCTGGATCAGCATCGTGTTCGGCTTTTCGTTCCTGTACGTATCGCTCTTTACGCTGGTAAGGTCGGCCTCCCAGCGAATCACCAGGCAGGCGCGTGAGAACACGGTGTTGCTTGAAGATACGGAGCGCAAGGCCGCTCGTCTCGCGGTGGTAAACGAACTGGCGCGCTCGATCAACCAGTCCGCCCTCGACCTGGAAGAGGTGTTCCAGACGGCCCTGCGCGGCATTGACCGCATCGTGCCCAACAACGGAGCGAGCATCAGCCTGCTTGATGAGCAGAACGGCGAGGTGCTCGACACCGTCTATTTGAACGGCACGGCGGAGCAGGGCACGCCTAAGAAACGGAACCGCGTGGACCTGGATATAGATTGCGCCAGCCGCCTGCTGGCCGGGGCCGATACCTTTATCAGCGAGGACATGACGGGCATCGAGGAGCCATCTATACAGTCTATCGCCGAGGGTGGGGCACGCTCTTTGCTGCTGGTGTCTATCAGCCTGGGTTCGCGCCGGTTAGGGTTGATCATGCTGACCGGCGAAGAAAAGCAGGCTTTTGGGCGCGAGGACGCGCAGATACTGAAGAGCGTGGCCGACCAGTTGGCGGTGGCTATAGAGAACACGTGGCTGATCGCCGAGACCGCCGAGACTACCGCCCTGCGCGAGGCCAACAAGCTGAAGGACGACTTCATGTCGATGGTGTCGCACGAGCTTAGAACGCCGCTGGCCTCCATCAAGGGCTACTCGCTCACCCTGCTTGCCGAGGACGGCCACTGGGACGACGAGACGCGCGCCGAGTTCCTGAGCATCATTTCGGACGAGAGCGACAAGCTGACCGAGCTGGTCGAGAACCTGCTGGAGATGACGCGCATCAACGGCGACAGGCTGAAGATCATGCCTGAGCCGGTGTTGCTGGGGAGGTATTGCCGCGAAGTGGTGGAGCGCGTGTGCAAACACTACCCGGAGATCGAGTTCAGATGCGAGGTGAGCGACAAACTGCCGCTGGTGGAAGTTGACCCGCGCAGATTGGAGCAGGTGCTGGTGAACCTGCTACAGAACGCCGCCAAGTACTCCAAGGCCGAGGTGATCAAAGTGAATGCCGATTACGAGGGCGATTGGGGCGTGGTGGTTTGCGTGGAGGACAACGGTGTCGGCATCCCGGCGGAGCACCTGCCCCACCTGTTCGATAAGTTCTACAGGGTAGAGTCTAAAGGTGAGACGGGCATGGGTATGAGCGCGGGTACGGGGCTGGGCCTGGCTATCTCGAAGGCGCTGGTGGAAGCGCATGGGGGGCGCATCTGGGTAACGAGCAAATTGGGTAAGGGCACTACGTTCTACTTCACTGTGCCGACGTTGCGCATGCATGAAGATGGGGAGCACGGGGGCAAGATCGTGGCCGAGGCAGAACGGGCGGCTACGGCCTCCAAGTAACAGCGCCCCTACAACCCACTTAACACCCGGATGTATACATCCGGGTCTACGTTGCCGCCGCTCACCACGCAGCAGACGCGCTTGCCCCGGAACAGGTCAGGCTCGGTGAGTAGGGCGCCGGTGGTGAGCGCGCCGGTCGGCTCGACCTTGAGGTTAGCCGCTGAATACAGGGTGCGCAAGCCCTCGGCGATCTGCTCTTCCGGCACCTCTATGATGCGCCGTAGGCCCGTGCGTATTATCTCCCAGTTCAGGTTGCCCACGCTCGGAGTGCGGGTGCCGTCGGCAATCGTTTGAGGCTCGGCGTCCAGCGTCACAAGCTGGCCTGAGCGAAGGGAGAGGGCGGCATCGTTCCCCAGCAAAGGCTCCGCGCCGATCACCTCCACATTGGGCGCAAGTATATCGCGCGCGGCGATGATGCCCGAAATGAGGCCGCCACCACCTATAGGGCAGAGCACGTAATCGAGCTTATCCGGTCCGAAACGCTCGAATATCTCCCGGCCCAGCGTGGAGTTGCCGGCCACCACGCGATAGTGATCGTAAGGAGGGGCGTAGAACGCATCGGGGTGGTCGCTCAGGATCTCGGTCGTGTATAGCTGCCTGCTCTTGGTAGCCGTATCGATCAGGCGTACCTCGCCTCCGTAGGCGCGGATATTGGCCTGCTTAGACTTTGACGAGTTGGCGGGCATCAGCACGGTGCAACGCTTGCCCAGCAGCATACAGGCGTAGGCCACCGCCTGCCCGAAGTTGCCGGAGGAGGTGGTGATCACCTCGGTGTTCTCGACCTCGCGCAGGAGGTTGTAAGCAGCCCGGAACTTGAAGCTGCCAGTTATCTGCAACGTCTCGCTGGCAAGGGTGACTTCGGCCCCTAATGCGTGGTTGAGCAAGAAGGTGCTGTGGAATGTAGTTGGCCGGACGTGAGCGGCAAGCTCACTCCATACCTGGCGAATGTATTCTTCGGTCAATAGTGCGCGCATCGTGACTCCTGCCGGCTCAAGATTCAAACTTCGGGTTCGGCACACCGTGTGCGGGCCTGCTATCCAGTATAAGGCAACGCCTACTCTGTCGCCCACATGACCGGCTCACGAACTACCACCCGTCCGACTGCCGGTAGTCCGAAAGTCCTATTGACCCTCGCGGGAAAGCTGGGTACGCTGTATATAGCCATACTTAGCACATCCACATGCCTGGCTATGATGGGTATCATAATGGCCTGGGTTAAACCTTCCGAACATAAAAGCCGGAGAAGACGCATTTGCTGTTGCAGGCACTAGCACCCGCCACGCTCAATCCATACGGTATGCCGACGTTGCTGACGACCATAGCGGTCTTACTGCTTGGGCTGCTCGTGCTTGTGCGCGAGCGGATCACCTGGGTCAGCATCTCCTTCTTCCTGGTTACGCTGACGGTGAGTATCTGGCTCTTCACTTACTCAGGCATGTACCTGTCGCCGGACGAAGGTACGGCCTTGCGTTGGGTGCGCGCCTCGTATATAGGTCTACCCTTCATCGCGGCGGCGATCTACCAGTTCACCCTCATGGTGCTGGGGATATACCGCCGGTACAAGCTGGTTATGTGGGCGATCTGGTTGGTAGCGCTCTTCTTCTCCATAGCGGGTATGCACACGGAACTGGTTGTGGGGGGGCTTTACCGCTACTGGTGGGGCTACTATCCCAGGTACGAGTGGCTGGGCACGCTCTTCATGGTCTTCTTCTTTTGCCCGCTGCTTGCCAGCATGGCGCATTACTGGGTCGCGGTGCGTGCCGAGCAGGGCAGGGACGAGCAGGATGCCCTCTTCATACGCCGCGCCAGGGGGCTGATGCTGGCTTTCGCAGTAGGCTACCTGGGCGTGATCGACTTCATACCTGCCCACGGGTTCGGCCTGTACGCCTTTGGCTACGTGCCCGTGTTGGGGTTTATCGTGATAGTGGCGCGGGCCATCTGGACTTACCGCCTGGTCGACATCACGCCCGCCTTTGCTGCCAGGCAGATCCTCGACACTATGGGCGAAGCGCTGCTCGTGCTCGACAGGGCGGGGGTGATCAGGCTGGTCAACCCCTCGGCAAGCGAGCGGTTCGGCCTTTCTAGGAAGGAGCTTGTCAACAGGCCGATGGCCGAGGCCCTGAACGACAAAGAGTTCTCCCGGCAACTGGGAGAGTTGATAAAGGGGCCTATGCCCCTTGAGAACCGCGAGCTTCCATATGAATACGAAGGCAGCACGCGTACCTTCAGTCTGACGACCTCGGTGATGAAGGGGAAAGGAGACCAGACACTCGCCACGATCTGCATGGTAAGCGACGTGACCGCACGCAAGCAAGCGGAGGAGCAGCTAAAACACCAGGCGTACCACGACAGCCTGACGGGGCTGCCGAACCGGGCCATGTTCATGGAGCGGCTCGGCCAGGCGCTGGCGGGTACCGGGGACCGTAGGAGGCGCGTGGCGGTGCTATATTTGGACCTGGACAACTTCAAGCTGATCAACGACAGCCTGGGCCACAAAGTAGGCGACCAGTTGCTGATAGCCGTGAGCGAGCGCCTGCAAGAGTGCGTGCGGGAGGGAGACGTGGTGGCGCGCCTGGGCGGCGACGAATTCACCGTCTTGATGGAGGATGTGCGCGATGCGAAGATCCCAATCGAGGTGTCGGAGCGGATCGCCCGGCAGTTGCAAGAGCCTGTGGTCCTCAACCAGCACAAGCACCTGCACCTGAATCGCCTCCAGGAGCACCAGTTGTACGTCAGCGCCAGCATAGGCATTGCGATGCAGTATGGCACGCACGATCACGCGGACGATCTGTTGCGACGGGCCGACGTGGCTATGTATGAGAGCAAAAGCAAGGGGAAAGCGCGCCACGCGGTGTTCGAGCCGAAGATGGCCGCGCGAGTGAAGGAGTTCCTGCGCATAGAGAACGACCTGCGACAAGGCATAGCGCGCCAGGAGTTCCGGGTGTTGTTTCAACCCATAATGCACCTGGGCACGGGCAGGATTGGTGGGGTGGAGGCGGTGGTGCGCTGGCAGCACCCACGGTTGGGGCTGATATTGCCGTCGGAATTCATCCCGGTTGCCGAGGCTACGGGCCTGATCGTGCCTATCGGGCAGTGGGTATTGGAGCAGGCTTGCAGGCAGGTCCGGCAGTGGCAACAAGCCAACCTGGAGCTAGACCCGGGTGCGCAGCTCTTGATGGTCAGCGTGAACCTGTCGGCGCGGCAATTCGGGCACCCGAAGCTTATGGACGATATCGTCAGGACTCTCCGGGAGACGGGGCTGGACCCGTCGTCGCTCAAGCTGGAGATCACGGAGAGCGTGGCTATGGGCGACCTGGACGTGGCGCTCAGTACGCTTCAGCAGTTGAAGCGATTGGGTATCCACCTGGCTATAGACGATTTCGGGACGGGCTACTCCTCTCTCAGCTATCTAAAGCGCTTCCCCATCGACACGTTGAAGATAGACCGGGTTTTCATCAACGGGCTGGGGCAGGACCCGGAGGATACGGCCATCGTGCGCGCCACTATTGCCTTCGCCAAGACCCTCAACCTGACGGTGACGGCGGAAGGGATCGAGACCGCCGAGCAACTGACCGAGCTTCGCATGCTGGGTTGCGACCAGGGCCAGGGCTTTTACTTCGCCAGGCCGATGCCCGCCGCCGAGCTAGAAGTGATATTGGCGGCCCGGTCGATATTGGACCCTGCGCCCACCGCCGCCTGAGCGCACACGCCGAGGCTCCTGCACGAAGCGCAATCTCATAACTGCTTTTATCTTAAGATGTTTTTCTGTTGCCTGTCCATTCCCTTCAGGGTAATTACAGGCTGCTAATGCTATGATTAGGGCAGTTCGCAAGACAAACGTGTGCAAGTCAAAATAGCAACAGCAAAGAACAAGATAGCATACAACAAATAGAAGGGTATAAAGAAACCAACATGAAGACCCCTATCGCACAAATAATCAAGGTTCTCGGCATCATGGCACTGGTGGCCGCTTTTGCCGCCGCAGCCTTTCCCGCCCGCAGCTTCGCCGCTGCTACAGACTCCGGCCAGGTGGTCGTCACGATCTACAGCCAGTCAACGTCCACCGCCCGTTATCAGCCGGTAGCTAACGCAATTGTAGAGTTCTCGTCGCCCGACACCAATCTAAGCGTAGATGTGAGGACGGACGCCAAGGGCCAGGCCCGTGTAATGCTGCCCGCCGGCGACTATTATGTCAAAATCGTGGCTAAGGGTTTCGAGCCTCTAACAACCAAGATGACGGTCATAAGCGACACAACGCAGGATCTCAAGGTTGGGCTGACCGCGAACACCGGCCGCCTCAGGTAATACGGCAAGACTCGCTCTTTAGGAAACAATACGACTTCACACTTGCTACAGAGTGAGCTATACAAAAGAGGTTCTTGTTCGTGAAAGAGCCTCCATAGAACGACAAGACCCAGGCACGTGCCTGGGTCTTGTCGTTCTCGCAATAATTTCGTAGTAATATTGCATCACGAAGGAAACCCAATCGAGGCACTTCTGCTATGAACTCAGAATTGAGCGAATACCGCGACCTTTTCCCGGTGACAAGGGAGTACGCCTACCTGAACCATGCCGCCTGCACGGGGCTGCCGGCACCTGCCGTGGAGGCGCTGGCGCGGCATTGGGCGCGGCAGAGCGAGATGGGGGTGCTAAGCGAGCCTGAGACGAACGCCCAGATAGAGCGAGCGCGGGGGAAGATGGCAGGCTTGATTGGCGCGCAGGCATGCGAAATAGGGTGGGTGCCGAACACCGCCATGGCTACGTTGATCGTCGCCAATGGCATCGGGTGCAGCGAGGGCGATAACGTGGTGACCGTGCGGGGCGGCTTCCCCGCGAGCGTCTATCCGTGGCTGGGGCTTCGGCGCAAGGGTGTGGAGGTGCGGTTCGTGCAGGCGCATGGCGGGCGCGTGTCGGTGGAGAGCATTGTGGAGGCGATGGACAGCCGCACCCGCGCGCTGAACGTAAGCTGGGTGGAGTTTTCGACGGGATTCAGGCATGACCTGGCGAGGCTGGGGCAGGTGTGCCGCGAGCGCGACGTGATCTTCAACGTGGACGCGATGCAGGGGCTGGGCGCGCTCCAACTGGACGTAGAGGAAGCGGGAGTGCACTTCCTGGGCGCTGGCACACCCAAGTGGCTGATGGGCCCGCACGGGCTTGGCGTATTCTACGCCCGCAAGGATATGCTCGACCGGATAGAGCACATCACGGCCAACTGGCGCAGTGTGCTAGATAGCAGCGACTACCTGAACTACGAGCAGCCGTGGGTGGATAGCGCCTCGCGGGTGGAGGGCAGTACGCAGAACATGAGCGCTATAGTGGCCTTTGACGCGGTGCTCGACTTGATCCACGAGGTAGGCCCACCGCGCATCGAAGCCCGCATCATGCAGTTGACCGACAGGCTTATTGACGGCCTCCTGTCGAGGGAGTATGATCTCGTAAGCTCGTTGGAGCCGGGGGAGAGGTCGGGTATAGTCTGCTTCAGGACTAAAGGCGACCCGATGGAGTTGCTCGCACGTGCGGAGGCCGAGAAGATTATCATCGCGGTGCGGCTGGGGGTGGTGCGCGTATCGCCGCACTTCTACAACGACGAAGTAGAGATAGACAAATTGCTTGCCTTGCTGTAAATTAGGGCGGGCAGCGAGATTACACGATATAGGGGTAGCAGAGTGAAAGAGACAGCTATTGACGACGGCAGGCAATCAACACTCTTCCTGGGAGTGTCGGGCCTGTTCATCGCGTGTTTGGTGGCCGCCAACATCATCTCGGTGAAGCTAATCGCGGTTGGCGATTGGTTCGTGCCCGCGGGGGTGGTGATATTCCCCTTGAGCTATATCCTGGGCGACGTGCTGACCGAAGTGTACGGCTTCAAGAGCGCCCGCAAGGTGATCTGGCTGGGGTTCCTGAGCAACCTGGTGGTAGTGCTGGCGATATGGCTGGCGGGGCTGTGGCCCGCAGCGCCTTTCTGGCAGAACCAGACGGCCTGGGACGCTATCCTGGGGTTCACGCCGCGCCTGCTGCTGGCATCGTTCGTGGCCTATTTGATAGGGGAGTTCGCCAACTCGATAGTGCTGGCCCGCATGAAGGTGCTGATGGAAGGCCGCTGGCTGTGGGCGCGCACCATAGGCTCTACGGTAATCGGTCAGGGGCTGGACTCGCTGGTCTTCATCAGCATCGCCTTCGCGGGGGTGCCCGGCTTCGACCTGGGAACCGCCATACTGACACAGTGGGCGGTGAAGGTGATATATGAGATCGTGGCGACTCCGCTGACTTATGCGGTGGTCACTTATCTGAAGCGCAGGGAAGGCGTGGACGTGTACGACCGGGGCACGAACTTCAACCCGGTGGCGCTGGCGGATTAGGC
>JBAURA010000688.1:0-2970 GCA_049580985.1 Chloroflexia bacterium | reverse complement strand
CAGCGACCCCGCAGCCTGGCACACAGACGTGCCCCTGTTTAGCCAGATTACCTATCGAGATCTCTACAACGGCATCGACCTCACCTATTCGGGCGAGCAAGGACGCCTCAAAGGCACGTACACCGTGGCCCCAGGAGCCAACCCCTTGACCATAGCCTGGCGCTACGAAGGCACGAGTGCCCCCGCCACAGACGAACAAGGCAACCTGATAATCACACTAAACTCAGTCCTCAGTTCTCAGTCCTCAGTCCTCACGGAAGCCGCCCCCGTGGCCTGGCAGGAGATTGAGGGCGAGCGAGTAAACGTGCCCGTAGGTTACACGATACGCACGGACGGCAGCGTCAGCTTCAATATAGGCGCATACGATCCGGCACTCCCGCTCGTCATAGACCCGACGCTGACGTATTCCACCTACCTGGGCGGGAACAGCGGCGACAACGGCTATGGCATCGCCGTAGATACTGCTCATAACATCTACATCACGGGCCTCACCGCCTCCAGCGATTATCCCCTCCAAAACCCATTGCAACCCGGTCTCACCAGCCAGCCTGACATCTTCATCACCAAGCTAAACGCGGCGGGCAACGCGTTGGTATACTCTACCTACCTGGGCGGCAACGGCATCGACTGGGCGAAAGGCATAGCGGTCGACGGCGCGGGCAACGTGGCCGTGGCGGGGCACACCACCTCCAACAACTTCCCCTTGATGAACCCCAGGCAGCCCACATTTGGAGGTGGTGGTAACAACGATGGTTTCGTCCTGAAGCTGAATCCGCAAGGGTCGGCCCTGGTCTTTTCTACCTACCTGGGCGGCAGCATGAGCGATATGGCCTGGGGCGTGGACATCGACCCGGCAGGCAACGTCTATGCCACGGGCAGCACAGAATCCACCAACTTCCCAACCTTCAACGCTATCCAACCCACCTACGCGGGTGGAGAATCCGACGCGTTCATCACCAAGTACGCAGCCAACGGCCTCTCTTACGCCTATTCGACGTACCTCGGCGGCGATCTCGATTTCGCGGGCGACATCGGCTATGGCATCGCCGCCGACAGCGCGGGCGACGCCTACGTGACGGGCGAGACCACTTCGCTCACCTTCCCGGTCGCTAATGCCATGTTCCCGACCTACCAGGGCGGCGAGTCGGATGCGTTCGTGACGAAGCTGAACGCCACCGGCTCGGCGTTCATCTACTCGACCTACTTCGGTGGAGGCCAGGGGTCGGTAGGCACAGGCGCGGACACAGGCTTCGCAATCGCGGTAGACGGCGCTGGCAATGCCTACTTCGCGGGCAACACCGACTCGGGAGATTTCCCCACGCGCAATCCCATCCAACCGGCGCTCAATGGCTTCTACGACGTATTCATCACCAAAATGAACTCCGCAGGCTCCGACCTGGTCTATTCGACATATATCGGAGGCGACGGTTCCGGGCTTGAAAGCGCGCATGGCATCGCGGTCAACGCGGCAGGCGAAGCGGCGGTCGTAGGACGCACCGATAGCGCCGATTTCCCGGTGGTGAACGCGGTCCAATCTCTATATGGAGGCTCGATAGACGCCTTCGCGCTCAAGCTGGTGCCATCAGGCACCGCAGCTGCGTATGTGACCTTCCTGGGCGGCAGCGGTAGTGACTACGGGGAAGGCGCCGCGATAGACGATGCGGGCAACCTTTATGCGACAGGCTTGACCGCGTCATCGAACTTCCCGCTCGCCAACCCGTACCAGGACCACCTCAATATCGTCTTCGACATCTTCATCAGCAAGATCTCGCCCGGTGGCGGGGGCACGCCGACCGCCACCCGCACGATGACCCCCACTCCCACGGGGTGCGCGATGGGGACTCGTACCGTTATTATCCTGGGGAGCGGCTTCTTGCCCCAGAACATTACCGTCACGGTGGGCACGACCGTGAACTGGCTGAACGAAGGCCCGGCGCAGCATACCACCACCAGCGATACGAACATCTGGGACAGCGGCACTCTCAATCCTGGGCAGACGTTCCAGTTCAGGTTCAATACGCCCGGCATCTACCCCTATCATTGCGAACTACACCCCAATATGGTCGGCAACATTACGGTGCAGCCGAGCACCTGCACCCCTAGCCCGGTACCGACCGCCACCGGCACGATGCCGGCGGCGACTCGCACGGCTACGCGCACACCCACCCGCACGCCGACCTCCACAATCGTCGCCAGGAGCGCTACCCCGACCGCGGCCGGCCCGACATCTACCGACACCGCCGTGCCTCCTACTTCTACAGCCGCGATAACGGGCACTGCCACGGCTGTATCGAGCGCGACATCCGAAGCTACCGCCACCTCCACTTCTTCCCCCACCGCCTGCGCAGTCCAATTCGCCGACGTGCCGCTGGGAAGCACCTTCTACCCGTTCGTGCGCTGCCTGGCGTGCAGGGGCATAATTAATGGCTACAACGACGGGACGTTCAGGCCGGGCAACAACGTCACCAGGGGCCAGATCGCCAAGATCGTGGCGAACGCGGCGGGGTTCTCCGACCCGGCAGGCGCGCAACAGTTCGAGGATGTAGCCCCCGGTTCTACCTTCTACGACTTCGTGTGGCGGCTGGCCGACCGGGGGATCATCTCCGGCTATCCATGCGGCGGCCATGGCGAACCGTGCGGAGCGGGCAACTTGCCCTACTTCCGCCCTAACGGCAACGCCACGCGAGGCCAGATATCCAAGATCGCATCCGAGGCCGCGGGCTTCGGCGACCCCGCGGGCCAGCAGCAGTTCGAGGACGTATTACCCGACTCCACTTTCTTTGTTTATATCTACAGGTTGGCGTTGCGCGGTATAATGAATGGCTACCCCTGCGGTGCACCGGGCGAACCGTGCGGAGCGGGCAACTTGCCTTACTTCCGCACCGGTGCCAACGCTACTAGGGGCCAGCTATCGAAGATCGCCGCCAATACCTTCTTCCCAGGGTGCGACCCGCCGAGAAGATAAGGAGC
>JBAURA010000687.1:0-2437 GCA_049580985.1 Chloroflexia bacterium | reverse complement strand
GCTCACGGCAGGCTCGGCGGTGGCCGGGGTCTGGGGGGCCGCGACAGCAGGCTCGGCGGGACGCGTCGTGGTGGGGGCGGTAGCGGTAGCAGGCTGCGTTGCCGGTGTGGTGGTAGTAGTGGGAGTGGCAGGGGCCAGCACAGGCGCGGGAGGCTCAGGCGGGCGCTCGCGATAGACCTGCGCTTGCGGGATGAGGGTCGGCTTGTCGGTGCTACGGCTGTAGGGTGTGGTGGGGAGAGGGGGGTAGGCGGGGCCTACGACGCTGCGCGGTGGGGCCTCCTCCACCTCTATATCTTCGAGCATGGCGCTCTTCTCGGCGCGAGTGCTGGACTGGCTCTGTAGATGCGCTTTATATTCCTCGGCCTTCTGAGCATCGAGCTGGGTGGCACCCTGGTTGAGGCGCTCTCGGAACGTATGGGAACGGTCGGCCCCGCCTGAGTTGGGTGCGTGGCCCGCCTTGGTGGTCGCAAAATCGCCGCTGCCCAGATTCGCGAATACTTCGGGGTTGGAGTGGAGGGCGGCTTCCAGCCTGGGGCTTAGGTCCGCAGGCTTAGTGCCCGCGAATGGCCCACCGGCCCTGGTGAGGTTCTCGACAATCGCCGCCAGCGCCATCTTCATGGGCGCGTTGACGGCATAGAGGGGGTACTTGCGCTTGATTATCTCGAATGCGCGAGCCGCCAACTCTTGTTCTTCTTTTGTGCCGTGAAACGCTACCTGTACTGCTCCGGTCATGCTTGCTCCAGTTAGGGGTCAGGAACCTGGGTTCGGGGATCAGGACTGATCCAATATGGCTTGGTAAAATTGTGAGGCTACCTTATACCGCGCTCCTCACGGAGCATTTCGAGGTAGCGACGGACCAGCGACTCGATAGTCTGAGGTTTGCCCGTGCGCCGCATCCAGTCGATCAGGCGCTCCATGTCGCGCATGGAAATTGTGAGTTCTTTGGCTGGCAATTCTTCTCCTTCTTTCCTTTAATCAACCTACAGATATCTAATGGCAATATTGCGCCAAACTATTTTACCTTATAGTGCCGGGGATGGCAATGCGGGGGACGGACTGTAGACGGTGGACGGTGGACGAAAGACGAAGGACGGCCAATTCTCGTCCACCGTCCTTCGATTGACAAAGGCGGCAGGCTCGTTTAGAATCGGCACAACTCTACCCCGTATTAGAGGACGGGCTACTATGGCGTTTAATGAGATTGCGACCTGGGGAGCGCTGGGGTTATCCATAGTGCTGCTGGTGCTGTTCATGGGACACGCGGCGCGATTGCGTAGCCTGGAGAGGCGGTATAGTGCGTTGTTAGGTAGGGAGACGTCCCGATATGGGGCGGAAGGCTTGCCGGCGTTGGGGGAACTGGTGAGCGGACAAGGGCAGCGGCTCGACAAGACCGTGAATGACCTTGCCGGGTTGTCGGACGTAGTAACGACAATGGAAAAATCGGTGCGAGGTAGCGTGCAGCACGTTGGCCTTGTGCGCTTCAACCCGTTCCAGGAGACGGGCGGCGATCAAAGCTTTGCGTTGGCGCTGCTCGACGGGCGTGGCGACGGGATTGTGATAAGCAGCCTCCACAGCCGGACCGTGACCCGCTTCTACGCCAAGCCTGTAAAAGGCGGTACGTCCCAGCTATCGCTTTCCGAAGAAGAGGCTAAAGCGGTGCAACAGGCGATGGGGAGTTAGGGGTTAGGGATCAGGGATCAGGGATTAGGGATTAGGGATTAGGGATTAGGGATTAGGGATTAGTTATGAGATGGAAGTAACGCATCGCGTATGACGTATCATGAAGTCAGTTGTCAGTTGTCAGTTGTCAGTTGTCAGTTGTCGGTACTCGTCACTCGTCACTCGTTACTCGTTACTTGGTAGTGGGTTCCAATCGGAAGGCAAAAGTGCTATAAATAGATACTAATGAACTAGCGAGAACGAATTGGGTGTATATAGTGGGTAGGGCCTGGGGGGCAGTGGCCGGGCACAATGTATCGTTTTAGGAGCTAAGGTAAATGAGCACGCTTCGTAGCTTACGCGAAAGAAAAGGGTTGACGGTGTCGCAACTGGCGGGGAAAGCCAGCATACCTTCCAGGGTTATCACCGATTATGAAGAGGGCAGGCTGACTATTACGCTTGCACATGCGAAAGTGCTCGCCAAGGCGCTGTGGGTGGGGATAGAGGACCTGATGCCCCCGGCAGGGGCGATACCGCCCGCGCCGGTGCAATCGACGCCGGCGCAGACTGCTCCGCCCGCACCGAGACCAGCGCCTTCACAGCCCGCGCCTCACGCGGCGCAACCCCCGGTGTCCCAGCCGCAACGAGCGGCGACGGATATGAGCGGCGGGCAGGGCTACAGGCAAGAGTACGCAGGGGCGCAAGGTGCGAGGCCAGACGTATCGAGACCGCCGAGGCCAGCCGGTTACGAGGGACGTGAGGCAGGGCCGGGAGGCCA
>JBAURA010000686.1:0-2202 GCA_049580985.1 Chloroflexia bacterium | reverse complement strand
CCCCTAGTGGGTGCCCTCTTCGAGCGAGATCTAAGTAGCCAGAGAGGGCACCCACTAGGGGTGCCCCTACAGAATCTTCTCGGTTGTGAAATAGCTTCTAAATAATCGGCCGTACGCTCAGGTAGCTGATTGGCCAGAATCGCCCTCGTAGCGGGCGCCCTGGCCTTGCGCCGGGAGCGTCGGGCCTTGCTGATTATGCTTCCTGGGAGTGTGATGCCACGCTGCTTGGCAGTTGTGGTACAATGCCCCAAATGAACCTGACACAACTCCTTGACCACCTTCGTCGCTCGCCTCTGTGGAAGGAGCGCGTCACCTGCTGGTACGACACCCCGCCTCGGCCCGCCCGCACCGCTCCCTTCCCCGGCTGGGTGCACGCAGACCTGGTGCGCGTCCTCCAACAGCGTGGGGTGCACGAGCTGTACACCCACCAGCGCGACGCCGTGGAAGCGGTGCACCGTGGCGAGCACGTGGTGGTCGTTACTCCCACGGCCTCCGGCAAGACCCTCTGCTACAATCTGCCGGTGCTCAACACGGTGCTCGAAGACCCGGACGCCCGAGCCCTTTACCTCTTTCCCACGAAGGCGCTCGCCCAGGACCAGCTTGCCAACCTCCACGAGATCTCGACCGCCCTCGACCGGGGCATCAAGACCTTTACCTTCGACGGCGACACCTCACCCAGTGCACGCAAGCTCGTGCGCACCGCCGGTCACATCGTGATCTCCAATCCCGATATGCTCCACACGGGCATCCTGCCGCTCCACACCAAGTGGGTGCGCCTGTTCGAGAACCTTCGCTATGTGGTCATCGACGAGCTACACAACTACCGGGGCGTGTTCGGCTCCCACGTCGCCAACCTCATGCGCCGACTGCTCCGCATCTGCGAATTCTACGGCTCCAGCCCACAGTTCATCTGCGCCTCGGCCACTATTGGCAATCCTAGCGAACTGGCCGCGCGTGTATTAGGGCTTAGGGGTCAGGGATTAGGGGTCAGGGATCAGGTATCACCATCAGCGGAATCCCTAATCCCTAATCCCCAATCCCTGACCCCCAATCCCCAATCCCCAATCCCTGACCCCCGGCCTCTGTCCACGGTTAGCAACAACGGCGCTCCGCAGGGACCCAAGACCTTCTTGTTTTACAACCCTCCCGTGATCAACAAAGAGCTTGGGATACGCCGCTCGGCGCTGCTGGAAGCCACCGACATTTCATCGCAACTGCTCGCCAATGACATCCAGACGGTGGTGTTCGGCAGGACCCGCCAGACGGTGGAAGTGCTCCTTTCCTACCTGCGTGAGGCTTATGCGCGGCGGCGACAGACGGTGGACGGCAGGCCCCAGGACGTGAGTCGCCAGTTCGCCACCGGCAGCGCCCCCCCCTCGACCGTCCGCCGCCTGACAGCAAACGTCGAGTCGGCTATCCGGGGCTACCGGGGCGGCTACCTGCCGACGCAACGCCGCGAGATCGAGCGCGGGCTGCGCGATGGCACTGTGCGCACGGTCGTCAGCACCAACGCCCTGGAGCTTGGCGTGGATATCGGCGCGCTGGAGGCGGCGGTGCTGGTGGGATACCCCGGCACAGTGGCTTCAATGTGGCAGCAGGCAGGGCGCGCGGGCAGGCGCAACACACAGTCCCTGGCCGTGATGGTGGCAGGCTCCTCGCCGCTCGACCAGTACGTGGTGAACAACCCGGAATACTTCTTCGAGCGCTCCCCCGAAAACGGCCTTATCAACCCCGATAATCTCTACATCCTGATGTCCCATATCCAGTGCGCCGCCTTCGAGCTACCTTTCCGCGACGGCGAGCCGTTCGGCACCCACGATACTGACGGGACTATGGCGATGCTCTCCTACCTGGAGGAATCGCTGGTGGTGCGCCACGCCGCCGGGATGTGGCACTGGTCGTCCGAAAATTTCCCGGCCGAGAACATAAGCTTGCGTACCGCGGCGAGCGAGAACTTTGTTATAATAGACACCACCGATCCGACCCCCCATATCATCGGCGAGATGGATCGCTTCTCGGTGCTGACCATGCTGCACGAAGATGCTATCTACTTGCACGAAGGCCAGCAGTATCATGTAGACAAGCTCGAATGGGAGGAACAGAAAGCCTACGTCCGCGCGGTACAAGCCGACTACTACACCGACGCCGAGCTGGTGGTGGCGCTCAAGATATTGGAAGTAGCGGGAACCGACGAAGGACGAA
>JBAURA010000685.1:0-3182 GCA_049580985.1 Chloroflexia bacterium | reverse complement strand
CCTCTATCCTTACCCCGAACTTTGAGGCCCACCACCAGGGCGGGCACGGGGACCCGCCCCTACGACCTACGAGTTTTGTGCCACAGCAATGCCCTTTGTGGGTGCCTCTACGAATTCTTCGGTGCTCTCAGATAACAAACTGCCCATTCTCGTAGAGCGTCTCCCCATCCACCACCACGCGACCCTCCTTCATGTCCGTCACCATGTCCCAGTGGATCGCCGAGGTATTGGTTCCGCCCGCGTTGGGGTAGGCAGCGCCCAGCGCGCAATGCATCGTGCCCGCGATCTTCTCGTCGAATAGGGTGTTGCGCGTGATCCTTGTCACGCCCGTGTTGGTCCCAATGGCGAACTCTCCGAGCCGCCTGGCGCCTTCGTCCAGGTCGAGCATCGCCGACAGATAGTCCTCCCCCGCCTCCGCCCGGTGCTCTATTACGCGCCCATCCTCGAACTTCAGATATACGCCCTGCACCGTGCGCCCGTTATACGACGCGGGGTATGTGAACGTAATATGCCCGCGCACCGTCTCGTGCACCGGCGAAGTGAATACCTCCCCGCTTGGGAAGTTGCGCTTGCCGTCAGAATTGATGAACGTTCGGCCTTCGATGGACATCTCCAGGTCTGTGCCGGGCGCTTCCACGCGCAGATGCTTCTTCCCGGCCAGCCAATCGACTATGCGCTGCTGCTCGCGTGATACCTCTCGCCAGCGGTCGGCAGGCTCGCGCTCGTCGTCGAGCAGGCACGCGCGAAAGACGAACTCCTCGAACTCCGATAGGCTCATCTCCGCATCCTGTGCGTATGCCTCCGTGGGGAAGAGGGTGAGCGAATGCGGTCGCCCCTCCATGATCCGCTGCATGTAGCCTGAGCCGATGGGGCCGGCTCCCTTCTTCAGCAGCCCCAGCCGCGCCGGGTCCACGTTGTTGTAGCTGCGCGTGTTCTCCTCGCTCAAAATGCGAAGGATAGCGTTCGATTCCTGAACCACCCGCAACTGGTACGGATTGACGCGCGTCAACTGCGCATCGCTTCCATGAGCCAGTAGCAGCTCCTCCAGCCAGGGTGTGCTGATGAGCACGTAGGGGTGCGCGCCCCGCTCGATGATCACACTGGACACCGATTTCATCAACGGCAGGGCGGCTGTCGTGCCCACAATCGCTACTTCCCACCCTTCCTTCACGCCTAGCGAGTAATCAACCAGCACGCGCGCCATGCGCGCTACTCTAGGGTCTTCCAGCACTCGGCGCCTCCTGGCAAGTGTACTTCACGCCACCACGTCGATCACGACGGGCGGCGGCTCAACAGGCTCACTCCTGATCGCGAAAGCCGATCTCAATACCGGCTCTATCGACATATCGTCATCTTCGCTGGCCGCGTGGATAGTGAGCAGGGGCACGCCCGGCTCGATCCGGTCCCCTATCTTCACGTGCAACACGAAGCCCACGCGGTGGTCGATAGTGTCGCTCTTTTTCTTGCGGCCCCCGCCGATCTCGACCGATGCGTATCCTATCGTTTCTGCCTTAATGCCCGCCAGCCAGCCGCTCTCGGTAGCCAGCATCTCACGGCGCACCGGCGCGCTCGGCAGCAAATCCGGCTCGTCCACGAACCGCGTATCTCCACCCTGGTTAGCGATAAACTCGCGCAGCTTCCCCAACCCGGCCCCCGAACGCAATACAGCCCGCAACGTTTCCCTGCCCGCGTCGAGGCTCGAGGCTTTGCCGGCCATCTCCAGCAGGTGAGCGCCCAGCGTCAGCGACACCTCCAACAGGTCGTCAGGCCCTTCGCCGCGCAGAGTGTCTACCGCCTCGCGCACTTCCAGGGCGTTGCCCACGGCCCACCCCAGCGGCTGGTCCATATCCGATAGCACCGCCCGCACCTGCAATCCGACGCTCGCGCCTATATCGCGCATCGCTTCGGCCAGCGCCCGCGCCTCAGCGAGCGTTTTCATGAACGCGCCGCTGCCCACCTTCACGTCGAGCACCACGCCGGTTGCGCCCGCAGCTATCTTCTTCGACATAATGCTGCTGGCGATCAAGGGCAGGCTGTCCACCGTGCCCGTCACGTCGCGCATCTTATAGAGAATGCCGTCGGCGGGCGCGAGGTCGTCCGTCTGGGCGGCGACCACCAGCCCCACGCGCCGCACCCCCTCTATGAACTGCTCGGTGGTCAGGCCGCAGTCCATCCCCTCGATGGACTCCAGCTTGTCTATCGTCCCGCCGGAGAAGCCCAGGCCGCGGCCCGACATCTTGGCAATCGGCACGCCGGCGGCAGCCACCAGTGGTGTTACCACCAGGGTCGTTTTATCCCCCACCCCCCCTGTCGAGTGCTTGTCCCCCACAAACCCGCCCACCGCCGAAAGATCAAGGCGCTTGCCCGATCCCACCATCGCCATCGTGAGGTCAGCCGTTTCCCGCGCCGTCATCCCGCGCAAGAAGACGGCCATGAGCCACGCGCTTAACTGGTAATCTTTAACGCTGTCATCCATAACGCCTTTGATCAAGCAGCCAATTTGCTCACGGTTCAACTCTCGCCCGTCGCGCTTGGCGGTGATAATTTCGACCGCGTTCAACGGCTAAGCTCCTTACGCGCGCTTTTTCGCTTCCGCACCGGGCTGCAACCCAGTAAATTGCACACCTCTACCGGCTCGCCACTGTGCATATACCTCCGGGGCACGCGCGCCGAGATGCCGCACAGCACTTCGTAGGAGATCGTCCCGGTCCACCCGGCAACTTCGTCGGCGGTGATTTCGTCCCCACCTTGCCTGCCGATAAGCACTACCTCATCCCCCTCTGCCACCTCCGCCAAAGCTGTCAGGTCTAACCCCAGTTGGTCCATGCTCACGTGCCCGATCACCGGGCAACGCACGCCACGCACAAGCGCCTCGCCACGATTCGAGATCGCCCGCTCATAACCGTCGGCGTATCCCACCGGCACTAACCCCACGATTGAAGGGCGTGATGCGGCCCACGTCCGTCCGTAGCCAACCGTGTCGCCCACGTCCAGCGCATGTATCCTCGCCAGACGCGAGCGCAACGTCAACGCCCTGGTCAATTCGATATTCTCTGCAAGGTGCGGGGCAGGTATGTGCCCACTGAGTAAGATCCCCACGCGCACCATGTCGAATCGCGCTTCGGGCAGGGAGAGCGCGGCGGCTGAGTTGGCCGCGTGCACGATCTCAAAGTCGAGTCCCT
>JBAURA010000684.1:0-2669 GCA_049580985.1 Chloroflexia bacterium | reverse complement strand
CTAACCACAGGGCTTGCGCCCTGGGCTACGATATGCCGTCCCTACGGGACTTTGGCTTGGGTGGTGGACGATCCACAGGGCGCAAGCCCTGGGCTAAGTTGTAACGTCCCTACGGGACTTGCCGGAGGCGCATCCGAACTCTTACTGGCCTTTGGCCGCAGCGCAGGCCCTGTTGAGGAAGTCCTGCTCTTCGGCGGTGATGGGTAGCTGGAAGGGCTTTTGCTCCTGGGGGAGGTCGCCGTAGCTCTGCCACCACTGGTTGAGGCCGCTTGAGATGTCGGGGTCGTTGCGGGTGAAGGCGGAGATGAGACCGTTGTATTTGCCGGCGAGCGCCTGGCCCTCGGGTCCGGCGGGGTCGGCACCCTCGGCGGTGAGCCGCCTGGCCTCGTCCCAAACCTCGGCCCACTGGGCGTCGGCGCGGCGCTGGTCCTCTTCGGTCCATTCGCCCCACTGTGCCATCTTAGCGCGGGCCTCGTCCGAGTACGATTGCTCCGACAAGTCGCGCATCTGGTCCTGTTGTTCCGGTGTGAAGTACTTGTTCACCCATTCTTTGTTCTGTTCCATTTGTATCACCTGGATCACTTTGACTAGGGATTCCCAATCGCATTGGCCTGCCTGCAACAGCTTCTCGGTCTCGGATATGGCCTGGATGATGCCGTCGAGCTGGGTCCTTTTCTCGCTCATCATCGCTTTTTGCTGGGCCAGCACGTCCGCCAGGCTGCGCGGCCCCCTCTTGACGAGGGCTTTGATCTCGTCCAGGGAGAAGCCCAGGAACTTCAAGGCAAGTATCTGCTGAAGATTCACCAGGTCCTCATCCGAGTAGAGACGGTAGCCTGCTTCGCTGTATCCCGACGGGGAGAGCAAGCCCTCTTTGTCGTAGTAGCGCAACGTACGCACGGAAACCGAGGCTTTTTGGGCAAATTTGCCGCTTGGGTATAACCGCCGATCCACGGTGTTACCTCCTTTCTGTTGACACTATAAGGGGTGACGTTACGTCAGAGTCAATACCTTTTGGGGAGAATATACGAAATTGGTCGCATGGGGATCGGTCTCCAGACGGATATCTATTCCTCTCGCGCCGCCAGGTCCAGCAACTTGCGGAAGGCTCCGACTATCTCGCCGGTAGTCCAGGCTTCCGTCGCGTCGCCAGTCTGTATCTCGATCATAGTCAGGTTGGGGATAGCCGTCTCAACCGGATAGCCGAACAGCCACTCTTGGTCTCGCACGGCGATAGTTTCAGCAGCATGTTCCAGGGCGGTGCGGGACGCGGGCAAGAAGAGTTGGAAGCCGTTCGTGTGGGGTGGGTAAGGGGCGACGTGGACAGGCAACGCTTCTACGAGGGCGGTAGCGATCTCGCATGCGCTGGCGTGGTAGCTCTCCATCTTCGGCACAAAATAGTGCAGGCCCTCGTAGGCCGCGAGCACGTAGGGGAAGAGTGTGTATATGTTGCCGCCCAGTCGTGTTTTCCAGGGCCGGCACTCGGCGATGAAGTTGGCAGGACCGGCGAGGACGCAGCCCGCGAGCGCGCCCAACCCCTTGTAGAAGGAGACGTAGACCGAGTCGGCAAGGGCCGAGATCTCAGCATAGGAGCGGCCATAGAATGGGGCGGACTCCCAGAGCCGTGCGCCGTCGAAATGGAGAGGGATCTGCCTGGCGCGCGCCCAGTCCGAGATGGCGGTCAACTCTTCCCAGGTGGGGAGCTTGAAGCCTGCGCTCCTGAGGGGTAGCTCAACTGTGATGACACCCAACTGCTCGTTCAGGCCATCCAGATCGTGCGCGGTAAAAGGCGTCCAGGGTTTGCCCACGCGCACACCCACGAGTCCCATGAGCCGCTCGTAGGCATTGCGCTCGTCGCCATCGATGTGGCTCTGCGAATGAAGAGCAACAGTGCGCCGTCCCGTTCTGTCGGTCCAGACGCGCAGGGCGGCTTGCTGGGCGACCACGCCTTTGTGCATGAAGACGGCGGCTTCTTTGCCTAGCAGGTCGGCGACCTCCTGTTCCAGCATGGCGATGGCAGGGCCTTCGCCGTAGATATCCATCGGCATATCGGCCAGCGGAGAGCGTGCAAGGCTATCCAGCCAGTCGCGCTGGGTCTTTGGGAGATGGCCTGAGATGAAGCGCTTGCAGGACGATCTGAGCTGCGGATCTAAAGGCATTACAGGCTCCTTCATATGCAGATAGTATACGATGGTATACAATACGGAAAACTCCAATGAGAGGGCAACAGCCATGACAGTTGATGAGCTTCTTGAATCCCATACCCCCGAAGTACGCAGCATCGCGGAGCGGGCGCGCGAGCTTGTGTTGAGCGTGTATCCCGAGGCTGTTGAGCAGGTAGATGGCCCTGATCATCTGATTGCTTATGGGCGCGGGCTGAAGATGGGGGAGCAGCTGTGGTATATCTCGCCGCACAAAGCGCATGCGAACCTGGGATTCATGCGGGGGAGGGAATTGCACGAGTCGCACGACCCAGGTGGGCTACTGGAGGGTACGGGGAAGAATCTCCGGCATGTGAAGCTGAGGTCGTTGGAGGATGTGGAGCGGCCTGCTCTGCGCGTCTTGTTGCAGACCTCTCTGGAGGATAACGCTTGAAAGGCAATCCGTCTTGTAGGGGCGAGGCATGCCTCAATACTGTCGCATTAATCTTGTAGGGGCGGACCCGTGTGTCC
>JBAURA010000683.1:0-6917 GCA_049580985.1 Chloroflexia bacterium | reverse complement strand
ACGCTGAGGCGCCCGCCGCAGGTGCCGGCGTGCTAGCTCCTCCGGGTGCAGATCCGTCCGCGGTGATTCCCTCGGGGGGCGCTTCGCTGTCTCCCTCTTCAGCAGCCTCGAGTGCGGAGCCTTCTTCACCCCCACCGTTCTGTTCCGCTCCCGCTCCTTCCCTGCCCGCCTCTTCTCGCTCGCCGGCTCCTTCTGCTGTGGATGCGGGCGCTTCAGCGGCAGCCGGTGGGGATTCGTACAACCGCGATGCGCCCGACGTGATCTGTTGTTGAATCGCTGTTGCGGGCGCTGTCGGCGTGCCATTCGCGCCGCTCTCCGTGTGCTCGCTCGATGGTGTTGCTGGCGCTGCGACCTCGTCGAGCAATCCCTCCGCCGAGTGCCCTTCAACCACCTCATCAGCAACGCGATCGGCGTGGCGTTCCCAGCGATCTCCTGCATGCCCAACGTTGCCCGGCAAGCTCAGGCCTTCGCGTTGCTGCACGACATGGGCGGCCTCGTGTGCGACCAGGTGCAGCGATGGAGAATCGCGAAACCCGATACGATCTCCCGATGTGAACGCGAGGGCACCCATCCGGCGGTTCGCGGTTCTCGCGTCGCCGCCGACACTTGTACGCACCTCCGACACGTCGTGACGCCCGAATGCCGCCTGGATCCGCTCGCCATGGGGCAGGGGCAGGCTCGCACCTTTCAGTCCGAGGCGCGCCTCGCGCTGGATCATCTGCGGGGTACGGGTCTGCACCCCCGCCTGCTGCACCTGCTCCTCTGCCTCACAGGCGGCACACTTTGACTGTACCTGTTCCTCTGCCTCGCAGGCCGCGCATTTCCTCTGCACTCCTTCTTCTGCCTCACAGGCGGCACACTTTGACTGTACCTGCTCCTCCGAGGCTGCCTCCTGGGTCTGCACGCAGGTAGGTTCGGTATATTCGCTGCAATCCCAGAGCTGCACCAATTGCAGTGAAGTCGTGTCCTCTTTGGGTTCTTCTTCCTCTGCCTGCTGCTGCACGCGCGGGGGTTCGACTATGCCCGTACCTTCCTCTTCGCACGCGCATAGCTGCAGCGCGTCTGTCTGCTCTGCCGGTTTCTCCTCCGCTTCCGCAGTGGGCTGGTCAGTCGTTAACTTGAACTGCACGCCAGGGGACGCACCGCCACCTGTCGGTACCCCAGTATTGCTCCCGGTGCCGCCCGAGCCGTTGCCGCTTGCTGCGCCACGGCCTATCGTGCTCAAACTGAGGGCCGGGCCGGCCGAATAGAGGACGCCAAGGGGCATTTGGGCCGCAGGCTTGGCCGTTACTATCGCAGACGCGTTGAACTCCCTCCCCGACCCGCCGACCCGGTCGGGGCTGTGGATTGGGGAGGAATAGCGTCGAGCAGCGGGTTTAGACTTTGCCTGGACAGTGCCCATAGACGTCAGATTATATGTTTCACATGTTTCAGCAGGAGATTGAACCCCCTCTTGCGGTTCTCGCTCCTGCGCCTTTTCCTGGCCCTTGCGGCTTGTGCAAGCCGGGCGTTAAGCGAGAATGCGAATGAAGTCATCCAGCTGGGAGCGCGTGTTGCCCGGCGGGCGGCCCTCTTCAAGTGGGCAGACGGCGCCGGCCTTGCGGTACTCAGTCAGCACCGCCGCCTCTAGGTGACGATTCTGCACATGGGCCGAGCCACCGCCCAGGGCCAGCAGAGAGGCCAGCAGCGCAGCATTGCGGATCTGGCCCCCGGTTAGGGTACACTGCGCTGCGATGCGCTCCAGTAGTTCCGGAGTGATTGTGTGTCCCGCCGGCAGGTGTAATTGCCAGATCGCCCAGCGCTCGTCGGCCTGGGGAGGTACGAAGTTGACCACCACGTCCATGCGCCGCTGGAAGGCGTTGTCAATGTTTTGGCCGGCGTTGGTGGTCACCAGCACGATGCCCTGGTAGTTCTCCAGCCGTTGCAGCAGGTAATTGGTCTCCAGGTTAGCGTAGCGATCATTCGACGACTTGACGTCGGTGCGGTTCCCCAGCAAAGCGTCGCCCTCGTCCAGCAGCAGGATGATATCCAGTTCTTCCGCACGAGAGAGCACCCGGTGCAGGTTCTTCTCGGTCTCGCCGATGTATTTGTTGATCACCGAAGCCAGGTCCACTCGGTAGAGGTCCATACCCAGCTCGGCTGCCAGGATGCGCGCCGCCAGGGTCTTGCCGGTGCCGCTGGAGCCACTGAATAACGCCCGCACGCCATGGTTGGCGTTGGCGTTGAAGGCTGGACCCAGGTGGGCAAGCAGCCGCTCGCGATACACACAGCGCTGTTCCAGTTCGCGCAACTTGCCCAGCGTCCCCACGCCCACCACCAGTTGATCCCATGTGCCATTGGTATCCACCCGCTCGGCTAGGCTGTCAAGCATTTGCCGGTTGAGCGCCCGGGCCGCACGGCGCACATCGTCGAAGCACACTGCTTCCCTGTTCTCCAGGCCGGCCTGGACCACCGCCATAGCCGCCGTTTGCCGGATGTAGCTGTTCGGTAGAATGAAGCGGGAGGCGATCTGCTCCAGGTCCTCGACAGGCGTTTGTCCGAGGGCACCTTGCCAATGGCGCAGGCGTAATTCCAGGTCCGGCACCGGTAGGGTCAAGGTTAGAGATTGTTCTGCCAGCCCCCCGCGCAGCCCGCCCTCGAAGCCCATCAACGCGGCAGCAAGCCCTCTAAAGGCCGGTAGGTCGGGCAGGCTGGCGGTTTCACCAGGCCCCAGGTCGAAGGTGTAGACCGGTATTGCATTCAGCAGGATGCACAGCGCACTCAGCGATTTGATGTGTCTCTCTGCCGCAGCTGGCGGATCACCCCCCTCCACGGTCTGAGTCTGGTGCGACAGAGACAGCACTTCGATTACCTGTCGCCCCATGGTTCGCGCTACTGCCCCTACAGCCTGCAGACGGTCGCTCCCCGGCGTGCCGCGGAGCACCAATGCCCTGGTCTTGCCATCCTGGAATAGGATAGGTACCTGGCGCAGACGAGACAGGAAGTTCTCCGGCAGGACCAACTCCTCTAACAATGGAAACTCAACCTCGGAGTGCATTACACACCAGCTGCTCGTAATTTGATCCAGAGAACCACGAGCGGCGTCCCACGCGAGGGATGGAATCTGTAGCATCCATTCCGAACGGGGTGCGTCTGGGTTGGTAGCTTCCAGCGCCCCGATCTGGAATAGGCCTCGGCAAGTGCCCCAGGCGTCGATCTCGGCTGCCTGCCCGTTTTGAGCGAGCAACTGGCTCACCAGCCCCAGGATCAAGCGCCGAGCAGGCAATGGCGCTTGCAGATGTGCGAACAGTGTGCCAAATCGCGCGTCCTCGTCCACCAACCCGGCCAGCATAAACAGAGCTAGCCCATTTCGTCCCACACCAGGCGTCCTTTCCAGTGCAACCAATGGCAGGTTGCCCTGCCGGCCCGCTTGCCAGTCGGTCACCTGTTCTTCCCACCAGGTGACGGCTTCCATTAGCGGGACATGCTTCGGGACGAAACGTTCAATCTCTTCCCTATAGTGTGCCAGGAAGGGGTAACGGCCGCCCGGCCTGTGGGGCCGCCGTAACCGTCCATCGCTCAAAGCCCCGGTCTGGTCAACGTAGTTCAGCAGGCGCAAAACAGCACCGTAGAAATGCAGCAGGAAGTGGCCGCGCGGCCCGTACTGGATGGAGTGAAAAGGATTCACCAACTGAATGCCTCACTATTCATAATGAAAGTACATGACCCGTCCGAAATTCGGCAGCCAACCCGGGTCGCGATCCAGCCCCGCCAGCCGGATCGGCAGAGAGAGCGATTCTACCGACGCGGCCAGGTCGACATGCGAAGAAGTAACATACAGCCAGCCCGGCAGTTTCAGCAGGTGCTCGGCCAGGCTGGCCTCTCTCTGTAGGCCCAGCGCCAAGTGCAAGCGGTACTTTATGAAAGGCAGGGCCAGCACCAGCCAGCGCTTGAGCAATGGTGGGTAATGGGTGTTTGTCAACTTCTGGCGCGGCCGGAGTTTATCTTCGCGGGCATATTCTTCACCACCGGGCAGACCCGCCAGCCAGGCGTCCGGCAGGCGAAATCGCGGCCAGCGCCGCGGCCGACCGCGTGACAAAAGGAAGCCAGGTGGCTGGTCCGGCGCGCGCCCGTCCAGTTCAGCCAGAGCTGCCCACAAGGGGTCATTTTCCAACCCGGCCATTTCACAGCTCATCAGTTCGCGTCCCAGCGCTTCCAGCAAGCCCCAGGCTCCCACCCGGCTGGCCAGGTGCCAGCCGTCTTCGAAGCAGTCGGGCAGGTCAAGGGAAACCATCAGATTGACCAGGTACAGCACTCCACCCAGTTGGGTGGACACCCCGCCGGCCAGCCAGGCGGCTATCTGCCTATCTCTCTCCTCCGCTGCCGAAGGCCACGGCGATCGGTCTATGTCCGGAGGGTACCCCTCATCTTGCATCGTTGGAGAGAACGCCTCCCGATCAGCCTCTCTGCTTTGCAAGGAGAAATCTGACGCTCTTCCGGCAACGACAATCCCCGGATCGTCTATGAGTTCGGTCTGCTGCATCTCAGGTGGGGGCGCACCGTCGGTCAGGTTGGGGGTTTGAGTGCGGGTCGGGGGGTTGCCGGCTCCCTGGGATCTAGAGGTATGGAAGCGTGCTGTTGCACCCAGTTCAGATTGTGTCGTTTCACTGCTAATGGAACGCGGCTGCCTCTGGCCTTCCGGTACAGTTTCTGGATCTGATGGTTGAACATTCTGATTCGATGGGTAGTCAGTCTCTCGTGGGCTGGCAGACACGCCCCAATGATCGTCCTGAGCTTTGGGCTTCTCGATAGGAGCATTAGATTGGGTAGCCCGCCACCAAGCGCGTAGTTGTCGCCGGTAGCCCGGCGTTCGCACCTGTTGCGGGCGGTCGTGTAGGTCGAGCGCCAGCCCCAGCAGGGCTGCCCGCTCCCGGCCCAGGCCCAGATCTAAGCCAAGGCTCAGGTAGTCCACTGCCTGATCTGCTTTCCAAGAATCGGGCACGCGTTGGTCGGAATTCACAGAGTCGACTGGCAACTCCAGAAGCCGGTACGCTTCGAGGACTGCTCGTAGTACCTCCTCTGCCTGAGCCGTGGAGAGTGCCAGGATGGCCTCAGGGGCCAGGTTCCTTTCATTCAACCGGGCCAGCGCGGCAGGCACCAGGTAGGCCCGTCGCGACATATAGCGCGCCAGGGCACTGGCCGTTTCCTCCTGCGAAAGCGACTCGCGCGTGCGCCAGACCGATCTCAAGACAGCCCGCCACCACCAGTGCTGCCGTGCAAGCCCACGGCACACGTCCAGCATAAGGCAGGCCAGCAGTTCGCTTTCGTCGGCGAAGACTACCGCCTCGGCGCTCTCAGGCACGCCTCCCAGAGCGGGGCGGGCGGCGCGGCGGTACAGATCCGCCAGGCCTTCTCTGGCCCGCCGCTCCCATTCGTCCCGCACCCGGCTGGCTCCGCGTCCGTCCGCTATACGGCCAGGCTGGGGGTCGTTCATCCGGCGTACCACCAGCACGGCCTGGGGCGGCATACCAGGCGGGCTAAGGTCGGCGCTGCCCAGCAAGCGTTCCAGGGCCAGCCGGAGCATAGGCCCATCTTGCGACGCTCCCCTGGCGTGGAGTACGCCGATCTCAAGTTGATGTTCCAGAAACCTCATATCCATACTATTCGGCACTGACCTTTAGATGCCACAACCTTGACCATCAAGGGTTGAGTATCCTCCAGATAAGGTAAATGAGCAGCAACAGTACCAGTAACAGGATCAACCACCACGGCCATCCCATGGACAAGCCTGGCCGCCCTACATTTGGAATCAGCGTGCTATTGTCGTCCAGCGGAATCGGCAGTTGATCCTCGGTTACGGTGTCGCCAATCACCATGCTGATATTCAGGAAGTGTAATGTTACAGGGGGAGGGAAGAGACCTGAGGTCGGCAAGGCAACGGTGTAGCTTCCGTCCAGGTTATCACGCCCTTTCGTCGCTGGGCGTCCAGGCGACTTGAACCAGAAATAGTTGCCCCAACCCAACCCCAAGTTGTTCCCGAAGCGGGTGCGCGGCGTAACCGTAATCACCAATTGATTGTCCCGGATGGCACTGGTGACCCCTGTTTGACTTGCATCTGGAGCAGGTCTCACATACACCGTCTTGAGTTGCATGCGGGAGAATCCGCCGGTATTCCTGGTCTGACCTTGCAAGCCAAACAGGAAGTTGTAGTGACCCGGCGTTTGCACCCCATATTTCCCCCGATAAACGCCATCACCGCTATCCACCAACGTGATTGCATCGGAGCTGTCGCGCACCAGAGCGTTCGGATTTGCCTGTAACTCGTTGATCAGCCTGGCTTCTGCTGGGGTGGAGGCATCCTGTGGATTAGGCGGGGTGGTGGATGCCGTGCTGGAAGATAACAGATCGCCAATACTCACGCCCGGCTTGACCACTTGCGCTATCAGGGTAGCGCCGGGTTGGCTCCCCAGGTCGACCAGAGGGCGTCCAAACTCGACCAGTCGGGCTTCCAGCTCAATCTGGTCGCCAGGGACATAATCACGCGGCACTATATTCATCTCTGAATGCAGGGTGGCATCCTCACCCAGGATCACCAGCTCGAACGGCACCGGAGGCAAAGGCTCGCCAACGTGTGTGGTTGGTTCGACTAACTCCACCTTCACCTGCCAATCGCCCAGATAATCATAAGCTGAGGAAGTTGGTACGTCGAAGCGCATGAGAATGTTCCCTTGCCCTACCATGACCGTGGGTTGTGCCTCGCCTGGCGGGTGCACGCTCAAACGCAACTGTGTCCTCCGCGTGGGCCAACGCAGGTTGAATGTCAGGTATTGAGTTGTGGTCGTGACCTGGACAGAAGTGGAGAAAGGGCTGTTCCCGCTGACCGTCTGGCTCACCATGCGATAGGTCTCCCAGGAGTTGAAATGGAGGAAGTTCTGCAA
>JBAURA010000682.1:0-7817 GCA_049580985.1 Chloroflexia bacterium | reverse complement strand
CTACCAACCAACGCTACATTATACCCACGCCGGGCAAGCGCCAGCGCGATCCCCCGCCCGATGCCTGTGCCGCCGCCGGTGACCAATGCTGTGCTCAAGGTTCCAAGTTCCTGGTTCCTGGTTCCTGGTTCCCAATTCAACGGCCTCTTGTTGGCTGAGCTTATAACCAGGAACCAGGAACTCTTATAAGGTTAGGGCCATCGCGCCGAGGGTGAGGCCCGCGCCGCTGCCTACGAGGAACACGTTGTGGCCCCGGCGTATGCGGCCGCTTTCTATGGCTTCGGCCAGGGCCAGGGGAATGGAGGCCGCGATGCAATTGCCCCTGGTCGAGAGGTTCATCACCGTCTGTTCCCGGCGTATCCCGCATTTTTCGAGTATCTCGACAGCGTGCCTGCTAGCCTGGTGCGGCACGACCGCGTCGAAGCGCGAGCGGTCAAGCTCGATGGAGCGGAAAAAGCTATCGAGGAATGGCCCCAACAAGCGCGCGCCCATCTTGAAGATAGCCGGTCCCTTCATGCTGAAAAGGTTCATCTCCGGCGTGGTAGAGGGGTCGTTGGGGTGGTGGGCCGTGCCGCCCCCGACGATCTGGGTGAGGTCCGCGCCGCTGGTGTAAGTGGCAAACTGCGAGTGCCACAGCGCGCCGGCCTGCCCAGGCGCGCTCCGCGTAACTACCACGGCTGCGGCGGCATCGCCGAACAGCACCGCGCTCTCCCTCTCCCTTGGATTGAGCGAGAGAGAGGTCAGTTCGCTGCTGAAGAGGAGGACGTTGCGATAGACGCCCGCCGATACGAGGTGCCCGACAGATTGCAGGGCGAACATGAAGCTCAGGCAGGTGGCGTTCACATCCCAGCAGGCGCTCTTGCCGTCGGGCGCGCCAAGCGCACGCCCGACCAGCGCGGCGGTGCAGGGGATGGCCTGGTGGGGAGCGGTGGAAGCGCCCACGATGGCGTCTACGTCTTCGAGGCATAAGCCGGAGGACTCCAGGGCCGCGCGACAGGAGGCCACGGCCATATCCACGCTCGTCTCGCCGGAGGCATGCCGGCGCTCACGCACGCCCGTGACGCGCTCTACCCAACCGGCGGGGATGCCGAAGCGCTCTTCCAGCTCGGCGCTGGTCACGCGCCGCTCCGGTAGATAATAGCCTGAGCCTGCGATTCTGACAGGTAGCATACCCTTTTCCCTTGCTATAGACGGTTGTCAGTTGTCAGTTGTCAGTTGTCGGTAGTCGGTGGGCTAACGATTTAGGCCCAACCTAGCGCCTGGAGGGCATTTTCGATGCCGCGCTCTTGCGAGATTAGCTTGCCGGTGAGGGCGGCGCGCGCTCGCATGCTTTTGTCATCTATCGCCTGCCCAATGGCCGCAGCCAGTCGGTCTTCCGACAGGTGGCGGCGAGGGATAGGCTCCGGGCCGAGGCCCAGGCGCGCTACTCTCGCCGACCAGAAGAGTTGGTCGCCAAAGAACGGTACCGTGATGGGAGGCACGCCTGCTCTCAGTGTGGCACCCAGCGTCCCTGCTCCACTGTGCGATACGACTGCCCGCACCTTGCGGAAGAGCCAGCTATGCGGCACGCTCTCCACCTTATATACGGTGTCGGGCAGGTCGATGTTTCCCAGGTCGCCCCAACCGCTTGAGATTATGCCCCGTTGCCCCGTGCGCCGGAGCGCGCCCAGGACGAGTCGGGTGATGCGGTCGGGGTCGCGCCCTACAAGGTTGCTGCCGAAACCAACGTACACGGGAGGCTCGCCCGCGTCCAGGAAGCTGACCAGGTCGGGGTCGGGCGCCCAGCCGGGCGGCTCGTCTACGAACCAGTAACCCGTTACGTGCACGTCACGGCCCCAATCAGGAGGAGTGCGGGTGAGAAGTGGGGAGTAGGCGTGCAGGACCGGCCTGAGCGGGGCACCGATACGATCCATTATATCAAGTGGAAGCAACGGGGGTAGCCCCAGCACTTCCCGCCGCGCCTGGTTCAGAGGCCCCAGGATGAAAGCCCAGTACGCGGCCTCGGTCAGCTTATGCCCCAGCCGGTTGTATAGAGCGCGCACGAAAGCGGGGAGCCAGGGCGGTAAGTGCGGTAGAAAGACGTGCGGGTATGCCCGCGTGGGCACGTTCGGGTGCAGGTGGGCCACGTATACGGGAATGTTGAGCGCCTGCGCCACGTCATAGCCGCCGTAGTAGCCCAGGGTGGAAACGAAGACGGCATCGGCGTGGCGGCAAGCCGAATATACGTCGGCCACCAGCCGCACGATCAGCGGGCGCACAGCGTCCATCATGCCGGTGATGAAGCGCAAGGGGTTCTCCGGCTCATCAAGCAGGGAATAGATCATCTGCCGGTCCATGAAGTCACGGATGCTACCCACCAGGGGCGCGAAATCGAGGCCGTACGGCTCGACGATGTCACGGTAGTCCTCGGCGGCGGCGATGCGCACCTGGAAGCCCGCCGCCCGCAGGCCAAGCCCCAGCGCGACAAAGGGCTGCACATCCCCCCGCGAGCCGAGGGCAAGGAGGGTGATGTTTTGTATTGCGTACTGCGTATTGCTTATTGGGGTCATTTATTCACCGCAGAGGACGCGGGGGGCGCTGAGATTCTTGGTGATATACATAGTTTATGAAAGGCCGTCTATGTTGCTCTTGTCATTGTGAGTACTTTTCTAACGAGAATGTGTCCGAATGGAGCACCAAGTTGCTTTTGTCATTCTGAGCTTGCGAAGAATCCGGTGGGTAGGGATCTTATCTCAGGTAAGCCTTATCTTCGGCAATGTACACAATCTCTACCCACCGGATTCTTCGCAAACTCAGAATGACAAGCCTGAGTTTAGGTTGCATACACAAACATCCGCTACTCCGCAGGGGCGTGCTCGGCGCGTAGGCGAACAACGCGGCGACGTTTGGCGTCTGGTGGGCGCTCCGGTAGGCCCTGCTCCAGGTGGAGGTCGGCAGGCATGCAGCCGTATTGGGCCATGCTCTCTTGTGCGTGGCGGCTTACTTCCTCCGCTATTTGGGGGAAGGATGCGCCGGGAGCAACCGTCAGGTGTATGCGGAGGTGGCCGGGGCGCTCCTGGATGGCATAGTAGTCCTCGATGCCCGGACCCGCGAGGAGCACCATGCGCCGGATCGTGTCGGGGAAGAAGGGGCGCTCGCCCCCGTCCCGCGCCTGAAAGTAGAGGATGTCGTCGCACCGCCCCTCGATAGCCTCGATCACGCGGAAAGGCGACCCACACGCGCAGCGCTCGCCGGAAACCCGCAACACGTCGTTCAGCCGGTAGCGAATGATGGGCTGCGTAGTGCGCCACAGGTCGGTGACGATGGGGGAGTCGCGACGGTGGACGGTGGACGGTGGACGGTGGACGGTGGACGGTAGTCGGTGGACATCCGTTACACTGCTTTCTGTCGCCTGCCCTTCGCCTTCTAGTGTTGGTTGCCCATCGTCCATCGTCCATCGTCCATCGTCGGTTAGCTGTGGCCCACCGTCCACCGTCCACCGTCCACCGTCGTCCAGGGGCTCTAGCTGCATCGCCACCAGGTCTTCCTGTATATGGAGCGAACCTTCGCGGCACGAGATGGCTAGCAACCCCTCGGTGCACTGGTATATCTGGTGGACCGGGGCGTTGAATACAGCCTTCAAGCGCCCGGCATCCTGGGGTTCGAGCACTTCGGCCACCGACACCAGCCGTTCGGGCTGTATGTCCAGCGTGCCACGCTCGACCGCATCGGCCAGGAAGCCGAGCAGCGAGGGAGGGCCGACTACGATGTGCGGCTTAAAGGCGTTGAGGCGCTCGACCGCCTGCTCGATGGGCAGCATCAGGTCGAAGAAGCGGAATTTGATCAGCACTCCGCCTACCTTCTCATACAGGTTGCTGTTGGAGCGGAGGAAGAAGGCCACGCGCAGCTTGCGTGGGCGCAGATCATGGAGCGTGCGCGACAGTATGCAGCCCGCCCACGTCGCCTGCTCCCACGCGCCCGCCAGGAAGATACCCCTATGACCGGAAGTGCCGGACGAGAGGCCGACCGTGTAGCCACGGAGCGTAGGGCTGAAGTCGCGGCTGCGCTCGGCATGCAATGCCACCTCCATCGCTTCGTGGCGCGTCAGCCCGGCGGTATTGAACTCGTCGAAGTTGTCCATCATCAGCCGCTTGTCCACGGTTGGGAGGGAGCGCCAATCATCCAGGCTGCGCCCGGCCCAATGCCGCCTGTAGAAGGGAGAGCGCGCGTGGGCGTAGCGGACGATGCGACGGGCGCGCTGCTCCTGGTAGCGGCGCAAACGCTGCCCGCGCAGGGTGCGCCAGCGCCAACGAGCGGCGATAAAGTGGAAGAGGGTCAGGAGCAAAGTCCATATGCGACTCATGCCGGCTCCACCTCGCGTGCGTAAGCTTCGGGGCAGTGGCACGGGATGATCCTCACGTCAGGGCAGGCTTGGGCGAAGGCGTGCAGGTTGTCGATAGTCGAGCGCACGGCTGCCATATCATCCACGATTATCCCCGTGATCGGGTGAGGCGGTCGCCGCTCGCGCACTTGCTTGAGCATCCAGCAGCCATCGGCGGCCAGGAGGACGCGCCCACTGCCGGTAGCCGCCAGCAGGCCGATCTGCCCGCGCGCGTGGCCGGGCAGGTCCACCAGTTGCAATGAGGGATCGCCGAACAGCGAGTGCGTGGGGCCAAGGCCCGGTAGCGCATGGCCCGCAAAATCGGGCAGCAGAATGGCGCGCGAACGGAAGTCGGGGGGCATCAGCGCGGGCAGGAACCCCTTGAGGACGGCGCGCCAGCCGCGCCTGCGCGACACGTCCTCGTAACCGGAGCCTTTAGCGATGAGGCGGGCGCGCGGGAAATCGCGCAGGCCCGCGACGTGATCGGCGTGGAAATGCGAGAGTATTACGTAGCGAATGTCGTCGGCTGTGAGGCCGAAGCGCGGCAACTGCGCCGCCACTGCCCCCTCCGGCGTAACGTGGAGCGGAGTAACCCAGCGGTAGAGCCTGTACGGAAATCGCCGCGAAGCCGCCAGGATGCGAGGCGCATAACCCGTATCGAACAGGATCGGCCCATACTCAGGGTGCAGCAACAATCCCACCAATGAGTGGCACACGATCTTGCGCAGCCGCCCACCCTTGATGATCGCGCCCTCAATGGCTGTTGTGTAGCCTGTGTCTAATACGTGGAGTTTCAAGCTCAAAGTTCGACCCTTGTATAAAAAGAGAGCAAAGCCGCAGGTACGCCGACCAAATCCCCTTTGTCATTCTTCACTTCGTTCAGGAGCAGTTTCCTAAAGATATACGCGAGGGACGAGATGCTTCACTTCGTTCAGAGGGTGCCCAAAAAGGAGATAAGAATGTGGGAGGAAGGCCGACCCGGTTGGTTTTGTCATTCTGAGCGAAGCGAAGAATCTGTTCCTTCACGTATGATCTTGGGGATACAGATTCTTCGCTTCGCTCAGAATGACAAGTCCATCTGGGGTCGCTTCCCCTTGCCTGCTGCTTTTGGACACCTTCTCAGCATACAAACCTGTAATTGGTTCGCGCTACCTAGCATCTAAGCTAACTTCATTCTTTTCTTACATGCGCCCGGAGTTCAAAGTTCAATATTCAAAGTCCTAAGCAAGCGGCTTTTAACCTTGAACTTTGAGCTTTGAACTCATATCGAACAGTGTGCGTTCCATCCCCTCCGCAAACGAAACAACGGGCGCGTAGCCGAGATCGCGTTTGGCGGCGGTTATATCGTAGGTCTGGGTGCGGGCGAGTATGGCCGCTGAGTAGCGGGTGAGAGTTGGCTCGCGGCCTGTCACCAAGGCGGCGGCTTCCATGGCGCATACCACTGCCAGCGCCACCGGCAGTGGTATGCGCCGGAGCCTGGTGGGCAAACCCAGCCTGCGCAAGGTGTCGCGGATCACGCTCCAGAGGCGCGGGTGCTCGTCGTTGGTGATCGTGTAGGTGTGGCCGGGAGCCGCAGGCGACGCCATAGAAAGCAGGAGGGCGTGGACCACGTTATCTACGTAAGTGAGGTCAACGCGGTTGCGCCCGTTGCCTATCTGGGGCAGGCGGCCCCGGCGCGCGGCGGCGATCAGGCGGGGTAGGAGCGCCACGTCGCCCGGCCCGAACATCGCCTTGGGGCGCAGAATAACCGTCTCGATACTGCTGCTTGCCCCGTTGACGACATCCTCCCCTAGCTTCTTGGTGAGTGAGTAGACCGAGGCAAAGCGGCGGGGGTAGGGCGCATCTTCGCGCAGGTTGATATGGTCGCGCCCATCGAACACGACGCTCGGCGAGGATACGTAGACGAGTCGCCGAACGCCGTGCAACCGGCACCCGCTCACGACGGATTGCGTGCCGCCCACGTTCGTACCGAAGAACTCGGACCGCTTGCCCCACGGAGCGGACAGCGCGCCCACGTGGAACACCACTTCCGCTCCCCGGCACGCCTCGGCCACGGCAGCCCGGTCGCGCAAGTCAGAGCGCACCGGCACAGCGCCGTCGTTGAGCAGCGCCTCTATGCCGCTATCCTCCATGTTACGCCCCATGAGGCGCACGCGGTGCCCCTCGCTGAGAAGCGCCCGCGCAAGATGACGGCCCAGAAAGCCGGTGCCGCCGGTGACGAGGATGTCCATATGTGATTATACACTGATGGTGGACGGTGGACGGTGGACGGGCGCAAAACGTAAAACGTAAGCACCACATGAGCTTGAGGGTTAATCTTAGCTTTCAAGCTTAGGGAAGTTCCAGAAGTTCCATTGGAAGTTAAGATCACGAAGTCGGAATCTGTCTTCCCACTTAACGTATTTCCGTGGGAAGACAGATTCTCATCGTGGAAACCTGCCTCCACGCAACCTCTTTACGTCGTTGCTCAGGTTTTGGAGGCCCCTCACAAGCAGCGGCTGATCTGGGAGTAAACTTCACTTCGGATGGAACTTCCTTAAGTCCGAAGTGAAGTTTGCTGTCGTATCTCAGGTATCATTTACGTTTCGCGTTTCACGTTTCGCGTTTCGCGTTTCACGTTTTGCGATTCTACCGTCCACCGTCAGGTGTTCTAATCCGCGCATATCAAGTGAGCAGGGAGGTAGGGAAGATGAAGCGAGTGGTAGGTATCTCCGAGATCGTGTTGTGGGCGGCGGATAAGGAACGGGCGGTGGCTTTCTACAGGGATTTGCTTGGGCTGGACGTGATCTCGCCGCCGCACCTGCCCAACGTCTTCCTCAAAGTAGGAGAGGGGCACGCGGGCATCCCTCAGATGATTGTGCTTGTGCCCAAGAGTGAGGAAGTCAAGCAAAAGCCGTCGGGCTACCAGCTTCACCACCTGGCGCTCGAGCTGCCCGAAGCCGACTTCGAGGCCCAGCACGCCGCGCTCGTAGAGGCAGGTTATACCCCGCGCCCAGGTAAGCACCCGGTGCTCGCCAGCAGGACCATGTACGTAGACGACCCCGACGGCAACGAAGTAGAGTTCATCTGCCGAGCGCCTGCGGAGTGATGGAGTTGTCGGTTGTCAGTTGTCGGTTGTTGGTTGTCGGGCGTATCGGCTGATGGATAGTATTTAACTAATGAGAGTGTGGATTCAACGCAGAGGAAGCAGAGATAACAGAGAAAAGCAGAGTTTTCTAGGGTTTGTATCGGGCGTCTGACCGTTTAGCCGTTCGACAAACAAAAAGAAAACTATGCTTACCTCTTTTACTCTGCTTCCTCTGCGTTAAAGAAACAGTTAGTATCACGTAACTGCCAGGGGTAGCCAATATATACGTCTACCAACAACCGACAACCGTCTATCGCTCAATTCGTGGCAGAAGTGGAACATTATTAGGCAACGCGGCGTTCCTCTAATATCGGGTTGGTACTATCCTGT
>JBAURA010000681.1:0-3179 GCA_049580985.1 Chloroflexia bacterium | reverse complement strand
GCGGTGGGGAGGGCGATGGTACGCGCGCCAAGCTCCTTTGCACGGGAGACGCCTAGGGCCGCGCCTCGCGCCTTGAAGGTGCCCGTCGGGTTCAGCCCCTCGTCCTTCAGCCGGAGGTCGAGGCCAAGCTCGGAGGAGAGGCTGGCGAGCGGCAATAGAGGGGTCGTGCCCTCGCCCAACGAGACGCGGTTGGCGGGGTCCTGGACGGGCAGAAGCTCTGAGTAGCGCCATAGACCCATGTGCCAGGGGCGCGATTCTATGTGGCTGCGAGGGACTTCGCGGTGAATGCGCTCCAGGTCGTAGGAAGCCAGGAGGATGCCGCCGCAGGAGCAAAGGTGCTGCTCGGCATCGGAGGGGTGAGTCAGGCCGCAGTCGGCGCATTGGAGGTGTGTGAGGTAGGTCATGCTAACTTAAATTACGAATTACGAATTACGAATTACGAATTACGAATTATTGGCCCCTGATCCCTGGTCCCCGGCCCCGGACGTTGCGCGTGAAGAGCCAGAGGATGGTGAAGATGAAGCCGAGGGTGATAAATAGAGGGAATTCAGGTGGGATGCCGATGGGATAGCTCATGTAGAGATTGAACAGGGAGAGGAGGAAACAGAGGATGGCGGCAACCCCCAGGATCGTATTTCGGGTGCGGCGCATGCGTCTGCGAGGCCGGGGTGTAGGAGCGGGGGGTGCGGGTTCGTAAGGCATACGGAGAGTATAGGGCCTGCGAAGATTGGCGGCAAGAAGCGGCGGAAGCGTGTGCTATAATCAGGGGTATTGTGGGGGATGGGGGATGGGGGACGGGGGACGGTGGACGATGGACGATGGACGATGGACGATGGACGATGGACGATGGACGATGGACTGATTGAACTACAAAGGCGTAAAGGGCACAAAGATATCACAAAGGTTTTTAGGGATATTGCGTTTTGCGTTTTGCGTTTTACGTTTTACGTTTTACGTTTTGACGCATTACGCATGAGGAATGGAGAGGGTAGCATGCAGCAGAGCACTTCGCGGGGGCGCGTGGCGGTGGTGGGGACGGGTAGCTGGGGGACTACGCTGGCTATATTGTCGGCGCGGCAGGGGTTGGAAACGAGCCTGTTGACGCGGACTGAGGAAGAGGCGGAGGCGCTACGTTCCGCCGGGGAGAACGAGCGATTCATGCCTGGGTACGCGTTCCCGCCGATGCTTACGCCCACCGCCGATGCCGAGAAGGCGCTGGATGGGTGCGATATGCTGCTTATGGTGGTGCCGTCGCAGACTATGAGGAGCAACATACGCACGCTCAAGCCGATCCTGGCGGGGGCGAAGCGGGACGCGATTGTGGTGAGCGCGGCGAAGGGGCTTGAGCTACGCACGTTGCAGAGGATGACGGAGGTGCTGGGCGAGGAGTTGGGGGCCGAGTGGGAGGATAGGCTGGCGGCGCTGTCGGGGCCGAACCTGGCGAAGGAGATCGTGGCGGGGAAGCCAGCAACTACGGTGATCGGCGCGGGGCAGATCGAGACGGCACAGAGGGCGCAGGAGCTGCTCACGGGGGGGCGATTTCGCGTTTATACGAACCCTGACATAATCGGCGTGGAGCTGGGCGGGGCGCTAAAGAATATCATCGCGCTGGCGGCGGGCATGGCGGACGGTATGGCGGCGGGGGATTCGGCGAAGGCGGCGTTGATCACGCGCGGGCTGGTGGAGATCGGGCGGCTGGGGATGGCAGCCGGGGCGCAGCTCTTTACGTTCGCGGGGCTGGCGGGGCTGGGCGACCTGATCGCTACGTGCGCCTCTCCCCTCTCGCGTAACAGGACGCTTGGGGAGCTGCTGGCGCAGGGCAAGACGACGGAAGAGGCGCGCACGATCATGCGCGGGCAGGTGGCCGAGGGGGTGACGACGACGATGGCGGCGCGCGAGCTTGCGGCCAGGCATGGGGTGGAGATGCCGATCACCGAGCAGTTGTACCAGGTGCTGTTCGAGGGGAAGCCGGCGCTGGAAGGGTTGGGGTCGCTGCTGACGCGGGAGCCTACGGACGAGTTTATGTCGTTGGGAGTGAGCTTGGAGAGCGAATCCTGAATCCATGTATTGCGGAATGCTGCAATCCGTTGCTTGACCGCGCATCTAACCAGACTTGAGCAACTCTAATCCTTACTTAACTCCCAGTGGTTTGCGCTTTTTGTGTTGATTCCTCAAGATCCTTTAGGTCGTCACGCAACTTCTTCAAAAAGTCCGGTGATATAAGTGAGCCAAATTGCTGCGCTATAAGATCTAATTCTACAGCCCGTGAGCGGGCCAACAGATAAATAAGACGGTCTACAGAAGCAGATACATCTTCAACCTGATGCGTCGCCTTCTCTAATTGCCTTATACTCTTTTTGTCAGAAACTCCTAAACTCTTTATGGCCTCTCGGATAAGGGTACAGGCTGGACCAACAGCGGCGATCACGTTGTCATCAATTCGGTCGCCGTTATAAGTTGCAGAGGTAACACCAGCCAAGTCGGAGGGAATTTTCGGCGCTGCATCACGGTCGTAGACGATAAAGGTACGCGAACGACCTAAGTATCCCATGAATAGCCCGAGCTCAAACATTACGTTGTCACGCGGACTCAGTTTGGGTACGTTGCGACTTATAACAAAGTCATCAGGTGTAAGAACAAGCACAGCAAAATCAAAGCGTTCCAACGCGTTTACAAGCGTTTCTAACGGTGTGCTGCCAAGTCCAAGGAGGTTCTCATCCCAGACTGTAATTTCGGCATCATGCTGAAGTTGGTACTCAACAGCGTGTGCAACTCTCAATGCCTCCGTAGACGAGCCAATAAACAGTGATGGTTTTCGAGGTTTCACCAATAAATGATCCCTTACTACAATTGACTCAACATCAATTTATCCACCGATTGACAAGCGAAAGATCACTAGTCGCCCAGCGACTGCAACAACTGCCCTACCTGTTGCGGCACTACCTTGTATGGGTTGCGTAATACAATCGTCTGGTCGCGGTGCGGGCCTACGGATATTATGTCAAGGGGGGTACCCAGGAGGTGGGAGAGGCGATCCAGGTAGGTGCGGGCGTTGTCGGGGAGGTCGGCCCAGGAGCGGGCGTTGGAGGTGTCGGTCTGCCAGCCGGGGTGCTCTTCGTACTGGCACTCGACCGATTCGAGGATGGAGATATCGGCGGGGAGGTGGGTGAGGTGGGCAT
>JBAURA010000680.1:0-2544 GCA_049580985.1 Chloroflexia bacterium | reverse complement strand
TATTCTCGGCAACCCGCCTGAACCCGCTGCTGTCTTACCCGCGCTTCCTGGCCGTGCTCTTCCCGGCGTTCATAGTGCTGTCGCTGATCGGGCGCAACAGGTATGCCAACCAGATCATCACCTGGGTAAGCCTGCTGTTGTTGGGGCTGTACACGATACGATTCGTGAACTGGTACTGGGTGGCTTAGGGAGCGTCATGACGTTCGCAGACAGATTAGGGAAGGGCGACGAGGGCTACACCGACCTGATGGGGCCGGAACGCGTGCCCAAATACGATTTGAGACCGGAAACTTACGGCACGCTGGACGAGGCCTCGAGTGCGCTGGGGTTGGCGCGCGCTCTGTCGGGGTTGGAGAAGACACAGGAGATATTACGCGAGGTGCAACACGACCTCTACCTGATGATGGCCGAGGTGGCGACCCCCCTCCCGCAGTTGGAGAAGATACCCTACCGTATCAAGGCGGAGCAGGCCGACCACCTGGACGCCATGATCAGGGAGCTTGAGGGGGTGGTGGAGCTGCCGAAGGCATTCGTGCTGCCGGGGGCCAGCCCGGCCTCGGCGGCGATTGACCTGGGGCGCACGATAGTCCGCCGGGCCGAGCGGCACGCGGTCGAGCTGGTACACAAGGAGCAGATGCCCCCAGGCAACGTCCTGCGCTACCTCAACCGTCTGTCCTCTCTCCTGTTCGTGCTGGCCCGCTACGAAGAACACGCCTCAGGGGCAGGCTTCGATATAGCTAGGCGGTGACGGTAGGCGGTTGTCAGTTGTCAGTTGTCAGTTGTCGGTTGTCAGTAAGATAGGGAACTGACAACTTACAACCGACAACTGACAACTCGCTAAATCTTCTGCGTTCGCCGGAGCCAGAGGACCGTTACGAAGGCGATTATGCCCAGGAGGAAGGTGCCGAGGATCAGGCCGTTGAAGCCCTGCTTGATCGTTTCGACGAACCAGCCGCCGAGGCCGCTGCCTATTAGCTGGCCCAGACCCAGGAAGACGGAGTAGAGGCCCATCACCGCGCCCCGGTGCTCGACGCGCGTGCCCGATATTTCGGCCAGGTAGGCCAGGGCTACGGGGGTGAAGCCGCTCACCATGAAGAGGCCCACCACCAGCACGGGAATCCACGCCCACATGCTCCAGGGCTGCGGCAGATCGAAGAGATGGTCGTTGATCCCGTACAGGGCCAGGCAGATTAGGAAGAGACCCAGCGAGCCGATGAGCATCACCGTGGACTTGCGCACGCGGGCATAGAGAAGGCTCCAGACGAAGATGCCCACCATGAAGACGGAGCCGAAGACGCCGAACATCAGGCCCGCTTCGGAGGGGAGGAACTTACCGTCGAGCGCCTGGTTGGGGAAGTCGTCGATGCCGTTGTTAGCCTTGATCAGGATCGGCTGCGCCAGGTTGCCGAAGAGGCCAACCACCGCGTTCACGGCCAGCCATGCGGGCACGAAGCTGCGCAGGGAAGGCTCCCGCAGAAGCTCACGGTAGGCGCGGAGGCGGCTCGATAGGAGCGCGCGCACGGGGTGCGCCCTTTCGCTGGCAGCCATCCGGCTCTCCATATTGTGGGCGCGAGCTTCGGCGGGCAGCGTTTCGGGCACGAAGAAGTAGAGCAACGCCACCGCCACCAGGTAGATCAGCGACACCAGCAAGAAGCCCCACACGTGCACGGCTTCCCACAGCCTGCCACCTATTATCTGGCCTGCCACCAGGCCCACGAGGAAGGTCACCTCATAGAAGCCCATCACGCGTCCACGCAGGGCGGCGCGCCGCTTCCCCTCACCCGCGGTGGTGTCGGCCAAGTAACCCAACGCGCTAGGCACTTTAGCGGCGGTCGATACGCCCTCTATAAGGCGGGCAATCCCGAGTATACCCACGCCCAGCAACGAGAGGCCGGCCACCGCGCTAAACGTGTAGATAGGCACGGCGAGCGCGCCTACCAGGGGGCCGAGCACCAGGATCATGCGCCGCCCGCGCAGGTCGCTGAGCGCGCCGAACACGGGCGACAGGGCAAGCTCGGTCACGTAGAAGAGGGCATATAATATGCCGATGAGAGCCGGGCCGGCGTGCAGCTCGGCCTTCAGGAGGGATGATAGGAGGATGGACGTCATCGCCCCGGCAAAGCGCAAAACGAAGCTGGACGCGATCACCACCTTCACAGGTGTGCTCATGCGCTCCTGCTTGCCGTCCGCGAGGGCCGCCAAATCGTCAGGCTCGGCTAATGTAGCGATTTCGCTCGTGGAAAGAGAGGACATGTTCTTTAGACAAGAGGGTGTTTGCTCACCGCAGAGGCGCGGAGAACGCGGAGGTCCGCTGAGATTTGTATTGGATCTTGAGGATTGTGAGCACGGTCACTTAAGAGGATAGCATAGTATGGGGTGGTGCGCAATGCGCCGCTTGTACTGGCTTTATCTAGTAAACGCATGACAGTGATTGGCGGTTCCCGAAGGAATAGTGTCGTATAAAGATTAGGGTTTGTAGGGGCGGGTCCCCGTGCCCGCCCCCTCTCCACGCCGTCAAGATCAGGGCCAGGGAAGAGGGCGGGC
>JBAURA010000679.1:0-10103 GCA_049580985.1 Chloroflexia bacterium | reverse complement strand
GTGTTAACGTTAACCTCGCCTGTGATGATTTGGTTGCTTGCCTCGGCGGGATTGGACATGCCTTGTTCCAAAGAAAGATTGTGCTATGGGTTGTTATTTGCGAGTCTGTTGTATTTCTTCAGCGCTGCTTGCAGGCTGTCCTGGGGCAGGGCTATTACGCAGCGGTGGTCGCGGCCTATCATGGTTTCGGCGGCTACCAGGGCGTTGATCACGGATTCTTCGGTGGCCTGGATGGTGGCGTCGAAGAGGGGGTTCATGGCGTTGTTGTCGAGTATATCTATTTGGGCAACGGGTGCGGTTGTGGCGGTTGGGTTGGCGGTGGAGAAGGCTATGAAGATGTCGCCGGAGCTATTGGCGGCGATGCTGCCTGTGCGGGCGAGGCCCATACTTACGCGACGGGCCAGGCGCTTGAGTTGATGGGGGAGGAGCGGGGCGTTGGTGGCTACGACCACGATCACGGAGCCCGCATCGCCGGAGGCCGCGCTCTGTTGGATGGGACCGGGCATATCGCCGGGAAGTTCCTTGCCGACGGGCACGCCTGCTATTGTGAGGTGTGGCCTGCGCCCGAAGTTGCATTGCGCGAGCACGCCGAGGGCGTAGCCTCCTGCTTGCCGGTCCAGCACGCGTGAGGATGTGCCTATGCCTCCCTTGAAGCCGTAGCAGATCATGCCGGTGCCGCCGCCCACGTTGCCCTCGGCCACGGGGCCGGGGCGCGCGCCGTCCAATGCCGCGAAGACGTGCTCCTCTCTTACGTGGAAGCCATTGATGTCGTTGAGGTAGCCGTCGTAGGTCTCGGCGACCACGGGGAGGGACCAGAAATCGTCGCCATAGCTGTTGAGGCTCGAAGCCTGGGCGGTCCTGAGCTGCCAGGCTATGACCGCGTCACGCACTATGCCTACGCTGTGGGTATTGGTGATCATGACGGGGCCTTCGAGGAAGCCCGATTCTTCGACCCAGGTGGTGCCGGTTATCTCGCCGTTACCGTTCAGGGAAAACCAGCCAGCAAAGACTGGGTTCGGCGATTCTTTGCCTCTTGGGAGGATGGCTGTCACGCCGGTGCGGATGGGTCCAGTGCCTACCTGGAGGGGACCGTCGCCGCTGATGAGGGTGGTGTGGCCTACCTGGATTCCGAGCACGTCGGTTATGCAGTTGTGCGGGCCGGGCGTGCCGTCGAAGGGGACGCCGAGGTCGCGGGCGCGGGGTTTGAGGTTGTTATGCATGTAATTTATCGCATCTCTCGTGTAGTCTGCCTTGCAGGGAAGCTCATGGCTTGCGCCGACGGGGAGCGAACCAGCCCATACGCATAAAGAACGCAATTCCCAGGGCTATGAGCGGTACGATCAGTATGAATGTGAACCATACTAACCAACTCGGCCAACCCCATTTGCCAAAGGTAGTGGTGATGTTATCGAGGTTTAAGGCCCACCAACCGGCTAATGTGCCTACTATCCCCAGGATTATGGATAGCGCGGTTAGCACGTGCAGAATGAAGTTTACGCGCTCTTGCACCACCATCTGCAGGTAGTTGTGCATCGCCTCCAACTCGTTCTGGACCTCCTCAAATAGATCATTGATCTTGAACTTTTCACGCCATTTTTGATAGTAAAGTTGGTGATGCTCACCTTGCATCAGTTGGACGAAATGGCCCCTGGCGGAGAACATCAGGAAGTCCTCCAGCAGATCGTCGAATTGGGCGCTACGGGTATCCTCTACCATGCTCGCGCGCTTCAGCCGCGCGCTCCAACCCGAATCGGCTATGGGTTCGGGATTGCCACCTGGCAGCCAATGCTCGGCGATCTTGTCTGTTATTGTGCCCAGCACGAACCGCTGTTGTAGCGTCAGTAAGAAGGCCAGGAAGTATTCATCCTTCAAATAGCGCTTAGGCATAGAAGTACGGTAAGGCCCACTGGAAGGCGCGTTGTATGCCAGGAAGCCGCCGCCCCCAAGCGAAAAGTAAAACCACATATTGTCCGCAAAGGGGAGGAGATCCGGGTGGTCGAAGGTTCTATCGCTGTTGCTCATGCTGATGTGCTGTCTGTCGGCAGCGACATTACGCAACCTGTATAGCAGGTCGTAAAGCTCGGCCTCCGGTATGGGTCCGTTCTTGGGCTTCCGATCCACAAACAGGGCGACATACGGGATGAGCTGGCCGGGCACAAACACCTCGTCCCACCAGATAGGTTCCTTTATTGCCCCTGTGAGAAGGAGAGGACATATTAGCTTGCGGAAGACATCGCCGCCTTCTGCCCACGATGGAGGAAGATCAGGCGGTATACCTTCGGGTGACGTGCGCCCTCTGACCTCTCCATTTTCATTGATCTCATCTTTCAATGCTCCGGTGGTCGCATAAGGCTTGCCTCTGAGATACCGGAACCCATAAATGAAGTTGAGCCAGGTTGCCAACGATCCTTCCCTTACGCTGGTTTCGATGGGCCTGGCAGAAAGAGTGAGGAAACCGACGCCATGCCTGAACATAGAGAGCTGAATTTCGTCAACCTCAAATGGAATGCTCTGTCGCCAGAGCCGCAGGTTCCAACGAATTTGGTCCTCTTCTCTCAGCAGGCGCTTGAGATGCTCGCTCTTCAGCGACCACATGTATGCAGTTCTGGGGGGAACGGGACCACGTGAAACCTCCTGGGGTTCCCCAAGAAATCTGGCGACGTGCGGGAGCAAATCACTTGCATCGTCATCCGTTCTGGCATCACCTCTGGTTGATCCTCTCCATCCAACCAACGTCCAGACAACTTCGGAATCGTTGCTGACGTTACCGGGATTACTTACTTCACTCTCCATCTGATCATCATCCGCCACACCATCATTGATGATCTTGACCCGGTTATCGAACTCCTTTGCATCGAATGAGAACGGGTATATGAAACGCACCCATGACAGTCCGCGCGAGACTCTGAGGGTTGACTCCGATGCCTGATCCGAGCCAGGGCCAGTCGAATCTTGGGCTTTAGCACGGCTTCCGCGCTTTGGAGGAACAGGAATTTCGTTGGGGATGTCTTTTTCCGTTATTGCTTCTGTTACCTGATCCATCGATATTCACTCCATGCAAAGGTGCGCGATGTATTTGTGGTGGCGTTGAGTGGGCCGTGGGTGTCCTGGAAGGGGACACCGAGGTCGCGGGGCGGGGTCTTATTCGTTGGTACTGATTGAGTGGAGTAAACGGCAAGTTGAGTATGCAAAGGCATGAATGCAGTGGGTCAGCTTTGGCTTGGTTCGCATGAAGTGCCTGGTCGATAGAGGACGGGATATGCGCTTCGCTCAGGATGACAACCTCTTAGTTGGGTGGCGGTTCGATACTCAACTTATCGTTTGCTCCATTGAGGTTAGTAGGTTAGAGTTGCTCCCTGCAAGCGCGGTAGAGATCTTTCCAGTTGTTGCGCTCTTTGATCACGGTTTCGAGGTATTCGAGCCATACCACCGCATCCTGGACCGGGTCTTTGATGACGGCCCCGGTGAGGCCGGAGGCGAGGTCGGCGGCGCGGAGGGTGCCGTCGCCGAAGTGGGCGGCGAGAGCCAGGCCGCTGTTGATCACCGAGATCGCTTCGGCTGTGGAGAGGGTACCCGAGGGGGACTTGATTTTGGTCTTGCCATCCTGGGTGACGCCACTTCTAAGCTCGCGGAAGATGGCGACCACGCGGCGGATTTCTTCGATGGCGGGTGGCTCGGCGGGGATCTGGAGGGCGCGGCCCAGGCTCTCGACTCGGCGGCGCACGATGTCTACCTCCTGCTCCTCGGTTTCGGGGAGGGGGAGGATGACGGTGTTGAAGCGGCGCTTGAGGGCGCTCGATAGCTCGTTGACGCCCCGGTCGCGGTTGTTGGCGGTGGCGATGACGTTGAAGCCCTGGTTAGCCTGCACCTCGGTGTTCAGCTCGGGGATGGGGAGGGTCTTTTCTGAGAGGATGGTGATGAAGGAGTCCTGCACGTCGGCGGGGATGCGGGTTAGCTCTTCGACGCGGGCGATCTTGCCTTCGCGCATGGCGCGCATGATAGGGCTGCCGACGACAGCGCCCTCGGAGGGACCTTCGGCCAGGAGGCGGGCGTAGTTCCAGCCGTAGCGGACGGATTCTTCGCTGGTGCCGGCGGTGCCCTGGACGAGGAGGGTGGAGATGCCGGAGACAGCGGCGGAGAGGTGTTCGGATACGTAGCTCTTCGCCGTGCCCGGCACGCCCAGCAGTAGGAGGGCGCGGTCGGTGGTGAGGGTGGCGATGGCGACCTCGATGAGGCGGCGGTCGCCGATGTATTTGGGGGAGACCTCGAAGCCGCCGGGGAGCTTGCCGCCCATGAGGTAGGTGGCGACGGCCCAGGGGGATAGCTGCCAGTTGGGGGGGCGTGGGTGGTCGTCGGAGATGGCTAGCTCATGTAGCTCTTCGGCAAACTCCTGCTCGGCGTGGGCGCGTAGGATGGTTGGGGTCGGGGTGGGGGGTGCGGTCAATTGGGTCTCCTTGGGGTGGTTGGGGGATGTGATACCTTTGGTAGTCGGTAGTCGGTAGTCGGTTGTGGGTTGAGCTTGACTTTATCATGGGTTAGGGTGGGGATTCAAAGCAGAGATAGCAGAGGAAAGCAGAGTTTCCTTTTGTTTTCTGTTTTCGTCCAAGAGGCTGTGCGAGTCCATCGTCCATCGTCCATCGTCTTTGGTCCTTCGCCTTTTGTTTATTGTGTTTTGTTTTTTGTTTTTCGCCGGTTGATATGCCCCTCTATATACTATATGGCATTAGTCATCGAAAACTGGACTCTTTTTCGTATACCTTTTGGGTAGTCTTTTAAACCAATTTGCTTTTTCGTCTTTCGTTCTTCGTCACTCAGCCAGGGCTTGCAGCATGTCGCGGCGGAATTGGAGGGTAGAGAGGAATTCGTCTGCGGCTGCTTTCAGGTTGTTGGGGGTGGCGTCGGTGGTGGTGAGGATCGATTCGGCTTCCTGGAGGAGGGTAGGGGCCATGGAGTAGGCGAAGGTGGAGAGCGATTGGCTGACCTGCCAGTTGCCGTGCCTGGGGGTGTGCTTTATGTGGTGGCTGACGCTGCGGAGGATGGCGCGGCAGACTTCGGTGGGCCAGGGCTTGCGGAGGGTCCAGAGGACGGCGATGGGCATGTCGTCGGTGTATAACGCCTGCGGTTGGCGGGTGAGGGTGGAGGTCACAAGCTCGTCACGGCGTCGCGGATCGAGTAGGCGGACCAGTCGTTCTGGGGCGTACTGTGACAGGCTAGAGAGGCCATGCGCCAGGAAGGCTTCAGCCCAGGCTGCGTCGTTGTGGCGGACGGTGGCGGCGATCCAGGCTTCTACCAGTACGTCTTTCCAGTCTTTGGTTTGAAGGGCAGACATGATTATCTCACGCGGCTCGACTCCCCAGCGCTCGGTCCAGATGCGGGGAGGGATGCGGCAGAGTTGTTGGTGGAGCCAGTAGGCACGCTCACCCATCCTGGGGTTGTTGGGTTTCTGCTCTATGCCGTCGCGCTTCATGTTGGGGGTGTAGTCCTGCGAGAGGGCCACTTTGATATAGTCTTTGTTGGATGCGCTGAGGCCGAAGAGCTTGCCTTGTCTGAGGCGCTTGAGGGAAATGAGAGGGGTTGTGGCCTCTATCATCCTCTGCATGTAACGCGATTCGGGCAGGTCGGCGAGGAGGTCGGCGGCGTTGGAGCGTACGTCCTTGCTCTTGTCATCAAGGGCGGATTCGAGGAAGGGTTCGTCGGACATGGAGAGGCCAGTTCTGAGCGCGTAAATGAATTGATTGCGGGCGGAGGCGCTCTCTTGCTTCCATACCGATTCAACCAGGGTGCGGGCGTGGTCGGGTCGGGTGGAGCGCAGGCTTTGAAGGACGGCCATTCGGGATTCTATGCTGCCCGTTTCCCAGAGAGCGCGGGTGGACTCGTCGTCGGGTGTTGCGATAGTGGAGGCGTCGCGGACGTAGGCCCACTGGTTATGCACTTTGTAGATGTTCGCCAGCCAGTGTCCGCGATTGCCGATTACGGGGAGAATGTAGGGGCGGAAGGAGGGTTGGGTCTGCCCTAAGCCCAGGAGAACGGGAAGTTGATCAGGAGGAACGACTTTGCCTCGGCGGGCGGCCTCTTCGAGCCATTCGGAGAGGGCAGCGCCATACTCACCCGCCAGCATGGTATGAAGGTGGGAGGCAGAGAGCGCCAAGCAGGGGGCGAGGGTTTCGGGGGCGCAACAGTGGGGCAAAGAACTGTTGTCCTGGGAGGGCAGCGTGCCGGCGTGCCGGTAGAGGGTGAGGGCGGCAGCCGCCGACAGGAGGCTGTGCTCGGGATTGGCCGCATACTTCTCAGGCAGGTTGGTGAGCAGAGCGCCCAACGCGCCGTCGCCGGCCTGTGGCAGCTCGAACGGATGGCGTTCGGTACCCAGGAGCGCCGATGTGGTGAGGACCTGCCAGATTTCGGATTGGGTCATTGTTGTGTACTGCGTATTGCGTATTGCGTATTGTGTATTGTGTATTGCGCTCTATTGTTCCTGGTTCCAATTCCCTAAATCCCTAAATCTCTATTGCCCCCAGGCGTTTAGTACGCTAAGGTGCCGGCCATTCCAGAGGCCGAAGACGGCGATGGGGTGGCCGCCGCTCAGGGACATGAGTGAGAGGTACCAGTTTGTGTCGCCGAGGGGGTTGGTGGGGAGGCAGTCGCCTTGCGGGTTGCGTAGATGGTCGATCTGCCAGCGGCCCACGTCATCGACGTTGCAGACGGGGACCACGTCCTGGAGGAGCATAGGGAAGTCGTCGAGCCAGGGGTTCAGGCAAAGCGCATCTGAATAGACCGATATGGCATGGGGGATGGTCCAGGCCTCGGCGCCGGTGGCCTCGGTGGCCTGGCTCAAGCGCTCTCGCACGAGGGCACGCAGCGGGTAGGCCCCTGGGAAGTAGACCAATTCGGCCTCGAACTGCGTACCGACGGCCATGCTCTTGTCGAGTGGGGCGTTGCCGAATGCGAAATCGAATACTAGGGCCGACCGCGCCTCCTCGACGCCCCAGAGATAAGTGCGCTGGACGCGAAGCTTGTCTTCGTCGGTTATCTGCTGGTAGACGACAACCCACCTGCCCGTGGCGCGATAGGCGCCGGGCAGAGTGGTGGCCGACGCCAGCAGACCGGCCTGGTCCTGGGTCCAGCCAACGAGGGTGCGGACCTCGTCTTGCAAGGGTGGGGGGAGAGTGTCGAGGCGGTTGTATGCCTGTAGCAGGAGGTGGAGGCGGCCTGCTTCTTCGAGCAAGCGTGTATGGCGCATGCCGTCAGCACCGGTTGGCATGGCGTATGCGCCCATGTCGCGCACGATGCGGGCGAGGCCGGGGGCCTGGGCATCGACCAGGCGGGCGGCCTGCGCCTCCCAGAAGGAGGGGGAGGCGAGGCTCGGGGTGGAGAAGCCGGTACGGATGAGGTCACATAGCCAGCGGTCGAGGTCTTCGACGCCCCGGTCTACGCGGGCCTTGCGTTGCGCGGCCTGGCGTGCCTGGGCTTTTTCGGCCCTGGCGCCGGCTTTGGGGTCGCTGGCTTTCTGCTCCTTGCGCTCCTCACGTTTGGCGGCGCGCGCCGCCATTTCGGCGCGGGAGGCAAGCCATTCGGCGGCCCACTGGGGTGGAAGGCCGGCGGGGAAGGCTGAGGGGTCGCCGGCGAAGACGAGGAAGAGGCCGATGGCGTGCTTGCAGGGGAACTTACGGCTGGGGCAACTACACTTGAAAGCAGGCTCGGCCAGGTCGATGGCGGTGCGGTAGGGCTGGGAGCCGCTGCCCTGGTGCTCGCCCCAGAGGGCCGTTTCGCCGCGGCCTATGTGCTGCCACTTACGAGGAGACGCCAGCTCGCGCCCCGACTTAGCGGACGAGGCGTCGGGCGCTAGCGACAGGATGCGGTCGGCTGTCCAGGTCTGCATGGTGTCCTGCATACCCTCCTATTTTACAGGAGCGCAATCGAGAGATTGTAGAGGAGAATGGTACTAGATCGCTGGGATATTATATCATAGCGTAGAACATTTGTGCGTGTTAATCTGGAGCATTTTCGGCGAATTCTGTTGAACAGGGGTTGAGATTAGTTTTGTTAGAGTGAGCCTATGAAGTGGATCAAGCGCGTGCGCTCGCTTACCGAGTCGGCCACGGGCAGGCCGTTCAGCAGGAGCTCGTCAAGTCCGGATTCGAGCAACCGGTGCAGGCGTGCTGCCACGGTCGCTTCGTCGCCCATCACTACCAGGTTATCCACCAGGGCGTCGCTTACGGAGCCGTCTGCCTCCAATGGGTAGCCGGCGGCAGCCCACATATTGTAATAAAAGGGGAGCCGAGCGTAGACGCCGAGGGCTTTTTTCGCGGCGGCTCGCGCGTTAGGGTCATCGCTGAGCATGACCGGTACGTGGGCCACCAGGGGTGGAGCGGGGCGTCCAGCGCTCTCAGCGCCCGCGCGCAAGGCGGGCAAGGCTACTTCGAGAAGGTGGCGCGCCGGCACGTTCCAGGAGATGGCGCCATCCGATATCTCGCCAGATATGCGGAACGCCTTCTCGCCAAGAGCCGCAATCAGCACGGGCACGGGCTGCGGGTGGCTCATTTTCACCCTGGCCGTGAAGAAGCGCCCCTGGTGGTCGACGATACCTTCGGACAGCGCGGCGCGTAGCACCGTGACGTATTCCGCCAGGTATGCGAGCGGCTCGTCCATCTTCAGCCCGTAGACATTCTCGATGGTGGGGCGGTGGCTTGTGCCAACTCCCAGGCGCAGGCGGCCCGGCCCCAACGAGGCGGCGGTGGCAGCCTGTTGAGCCAGGGCCAACGGGTGGCGCGGGTATATGGGCACGATAGAGGTGCCGAGCCGGATTTCGCCGGTACGCTGGAACGCCGCCGCGTAGGCGGTCAGCAGGTCGGTGGAAGCGCCACCTTGCGTGGCCCACACCTGTTTTACCCCGGCCTCCTCTGACTGCACGATCAGATCGACCAGCGTGGAAGCGTCCACTCCTGCTATCGCGTGTATCGACAGGCCGATGCGCTCCCTTAGAGCGTGCTTTGGTAGTGTGCTTGGGTTACTTTCCTTAGCTGTTCCTTGCTCGTTCATTCGTACCTCTCTCATATATTCGGGGCATCCGGGGCATTGTTCATCGCTTCTCCGCTTCGATATAGAGCATGGGGATCGTCATGCGTAGCTGGCCCTCGGCTGAAGCGATTAGATCGAGCGCTTCTTGTAACGCCTTGAAGACGCGCTCTTCTTCGTCCGGTGCCAGCACGCTGCGCCAGCCGTCGAGAAAGCCGATCTTGACCAGGTGGTGGTTGAAGAGGGCGGTGCCGTCCAAGAAGTGCATGTCGAAGATGGTTTCTACTACCTTCGTTGCCTCGAAGCCCGCGCTTTCGACCAGGGAGCGCACGGAGTCGAGCGTGCCCCGGTGGGTTTCCTGGGCGTGGAGGCGGTCAAGGCGGTGCGAGAGGCCGAGCGCGACGAGGGTCTGACGGTAGGCGTCGTAGAACGCACGCATGTGGCCCGTGAGGTTGGTGGTCAGCACCAGGCGCGCGCCCGGCCTGGCGACGCGGAAGCACTCCGTAATGACTGCCTGGGGATCGGCGAAGTTGTTGATGCCGAGGTTGGAGACTATCAGGTCGAATGTAGCGGCTGGGAAGGGCATCGAGGCGGCGTCTGCGCCCACGATGACTACGTTATCCTGCCGGTAAACGCGCTTTTTGTGCTGGGCGCGCGGGAGGGTCTCCTGCCAGACGTCTATGCCGGTGGCGCGGCAGGAGGGGCCGTGCGACTGGGCAAGCTCGAAGAGGGGAAAGCCGGTGGCGCAACCGACGTCGAGGATCCGCAGGTTGGGGCGTAGCTGGAGGTTGTCGAAGAGGAGGGCGCCGAACCTGGAGGCCCAGAAGGTAACTTCGTCGAAGACCTCGGCAATCTCGGCGGGGTCGTTTTTGTGTTGCAGGTATGGGGTCAAGGCGTTTAGTTCATTGTGCAGGTGCAGTTTGGAGCTTATAAATGAAGATTAACTTGGTAATCAGATAATCGCGTGTTGGTGGAGATCGCACGGCGGATAAATCCGCGTGCTACGTCAGCGAAGCCCGCCTACGCGGGCTTTCTTGGCCGTAGATTAGGGCTATTACCTGATTAAGTTGTTAATATTCAGATATTATAAT
>JBAURA010000678.1:0-2097 GCA_049580985.1 Chloroflexia bacterium | reverse complement strand
GCGCGGAGGCGGGCCGGTGCGCGGCCCCTGCCTCGCGGCTCGATAGGGGCGACCGGCAGGCTCGTACTCCTCATCCTCCTGGTCATCGTAATATTGCTCTTCGTAATACTGGTCTTCGTATTGCTCTTCCGGCTCGTACTGGGGTTGGCGGCGAGCGGAAGGCGCGCGATTTGTCTTGGGGGGCAGTGAGGATGAGGGGGAAGGTCTCGCACCGCCTGGGGTAGAAGGCCGTTCGCCGCGCCTGGGCGGGGGCTTGCTCATAGATCGCTCCGTGGAGTCATGTCAGGAGATCGGTATAAGAGCGATAGATTGCGTGCCGAACAACCTCGCCGTCTCCACAAGGGCGAATGGAGCGCCGTCTCTTACATGCCAGATTACCGGATTGCCAGACGAAGTGTCAAGTCGCGGATTGGCATAGCCGGGCGATCCCTATGGTATAATACCGTGCACAAAAGGCGAGACGCCTGGCACGATGGGGAGTAGGGAAGTGCCCGTACAGCCGATGGACATCAGAATAGGGGATGTGTATACTTTGCGGAAACCGCACCCTTGCGGGAGTTACGACTGGCGCGTGGTGCGCGTGGGGGCGGACATCGGCATGAAATGTGCAAAGTGCGATCATAGAGTATTGCTGCCACGCTCCGAATTCGAGCGCAGGGTGAAGAAGATGGTTAGCAGAGAAGGTGGAGAAGACCAGGAAGGCCACCAACTATGATAAAAGAGAGCACCGTAGCCACCGCCGAGCCTGAGCCAAAGAAACCCCAGGCCAAGGTCGGCATGAAAGACGTACTGCGCAACCCGGATTTCCTCAAGTTGTGGGTAGCGCAGATGCTGTCGCAGACCGCGCAGCAGATCGTGAACTTCGCGCTGCTGTTGCAAGTGGAGAGGCTTACCGGCTCCAGCACCGCTGTGTCGGGCATAATCATCGCCTTCACGATCCCGGCGATCTTGTTCTCGGCCATCGCGGGGGTGTTTGTCGAGCGCAATTCGAAGAAGCTAATGCTGGTCCTGACCAACGTGCTTCGGGGCGTGATGGTGCTGGCTTACATTCTGACCGACCCCGCATGGGGCGCGGGCGCGGTGCTGCCCATCTTCTATGTAGTGACGCTCCTCTTCGCGGCGGTGAGCCAATTCTTCAACCCGGCCGAAGCCGCGATGATACCCAAGGTGGTGAGCAAGGACGAGTTGATAGCGGCCAACTCGCTGTTCAATCTCACGCTGCCGGCCACGCAGCTTGGCGGGTTCGTGGTGCTCGGCCCGCTCCTGCTCAACACCGTCTTCCACGACAACTTCAACGGCCTCTATATCCTGATCTTCGTGTTGTGCCTGGGCGCGGCCTTCAGCACCTGGCTGCTGCCGCAGGACCGGCCCGAAACCACGGCAGCCGAGCGCAGGAAGAAAGGCGAGAAGGTGAACGTGGGCGGCGTGGCGGGAGGAGCGGCGGCTATCGCGCGCTCAGGGTACCGCGAAGCGGGCGAGGAGTTGGTAGAGGGCTGGCGCTTCATCCGGCGCGACCCGGTGATCATGAGCGCGATCATCTACTGGTCGGTGTCTATAGCGGTATTTATGATGCTGGGCACGATAGGGCCGGGTTTCCTGCGCGTGCTGGGGATCGACCAGACCAAGCTCTTCTACGTGCTCCTGCCCGGAGGGCTGGGGCTGGTGATCGGGGTGATGCTCGTGGGGCGCATAGCGAGGCGCGACAACCGCGAGAGCATGATCAACTTCAGCCTGCTGGCGGCGGGCGTCCTGCTGATCTTGTTCGCGCTGATATACCCCGCGCTTGCGTGGGTCTATAATACGGTAGCAGGCACGAAGCCAAACGAGCTGGTGGTGCTGACGTTCCTGGGGTCGCTCACGCTGCTGCTGGGGCTGTTCAACAGCTTTATCTCGGTGCCCGCGCAGACGGCGTTGCAGGAACGCTCGCCTGAGGCGATACGCGCGCGCGTGTTCTCGGCCTTCTTCACGATCTCGAACGCGATCCTGCTCGTGCCCGTCTTCTTCGCGGGGGCGCTGGCCGACTGGCTTGGGCACACGGCGGCGGTATTCCTGATAGGGGTAGCGGTGCTGCTCACGGCGGGTCTCGGCCTCTACAGG
>JBAURA010000677.1:0-7990 GCA_049580985.1 Chloroflexia bacterium | reverse complement strand
CTGCTATCTCTGCTTCCTCTGCTTTGAAGGAACAGTTGGGGTGGTATGACTGTCGGGGTATTGTAGAGTTTGTATTTCGCTTGTTAAGGTGTGCATCCCTCTTTAGCTTAATGACATTAGTGGTCTAAAACTGGCCTCTTTTTCCTATAACTTTCAGGTACTCTTTTCGAGCAACTTGTGCCAGCTACCGACAACCGACAACTGACAACCGTCCACCGTCTACCGTCTACCGTCTACCGTCCGCCTTATTCAGCGCAGCCACACCGGGCAACTCTCGGCCTTCGAGGAATTCGAGGGATGCGCCTCCGCCGGTCGAGATGTGGGTGATCTTGTGAGCCAGGCCCATCTGCTCCACCGCTGCTACCGAGTCGCCACCGCCTACTATAGTGGTCGCGCCTGCCCCGGTGGCATCGCATACAGCCTGGGCAACAGCCAACGTGCCATGCGAAAACGGCTCCATTTCGAATACACCCATGGGGCCGTTCCACACGACAGTCTTTGCTGTTCGGATAGCTTCGCCATAGCGCGCTGCGGTGTCGGGGCCGATATCGAGGATGCGCCAGCCTACGTTGCCTGTGCTCTCGGGCACCTCCCGCACTCCCACCACTCTGTGATTAGCGCCGGCGCTAAAGCTATCAGCTATTACTACGTCGGAGGGTAACAGCAGCGCCACGTTGCGCAGGTTGGCTTGCCCCGCCAGCACCTCGGCGTCCCGCACCCGGTCGTTTTCTACCAGCGACTCGCCGACCGGGAAGCCGAGCGCCTTCAGGAAGGTGTTCGCCATCCCGCCGCCGATGATGAGGGTGTCAACCTTGCCCAGCAGGTTGCCTATCACGCCCATCTTGTCCGACACTTTAGCCCCGCCCAGGATGGCGACGAAAGGCCGCCCAGGGTCCTCCATGGCGTCGCCCATCACGGCAAGCTCCCGCTCCATCAGGAATCCCGCCACAGCCGGCAGTTCGTGCGCCACTCCCTCGGTGGAGGCATGGGCGCGATGCGCCGACCCGAAGGCATCGTTCACGTAGATTTCGGCGAGGGAAGCGAGTTGGCGCGCGAAATCGGGGTCGTTGGCCTCTTCCTGCGGGTGGAAGCGCAGGTTTTCGAGGACAAGCACTTCCCCGGGTTGCAGGCGAGCGGCAGCTTCGCGCACCTCGGGGCCAACACAGTCACCTGCCATATGCACAGGGATGTCGCCGCCCAGAAGCTCGGATAGCCGCTCGGCGGTGGGCGCGAGACTGTACTTAGGGTCGGGGCCGCCCTTGGGACGCCCCAGGTGCGACATAAGGATTACCGCCGCGCCCTGCGCCAGCAGATACTGGATGGTCGGCAGCGAGGCGCGTATGCGAGTATCGTCCGTAATCGCCCCGTCCTCATCGAGTGGCACGTTGAAGTCCACCCGTACAAGCACCCTCTTGCCCGCAACGCCCACGTCGCGTAAGGTTAGTTTGTCCATGTTTCCTCCCGGGAGGGGATTGAGGGGTTAAGGGGTTAAGGGGTTAAGGGGTTAAGGGATTATGGTTGAACTTAACCCCTTAACCCCTTAACCCATCAATCCCCTCCCCTAGCTCTTCTCCGCCATATAGTTCGTCAGGTCAGCCACGCGGCAGGCGTAGCCCCACTCGTTGTCATACCACGCTATCACTTTGATCAAGCTGTCGCCTATTACCATCGTGCTCAGGCCGTCTACGATGGACGAGTGGGGGTCGCCCTTGAAGTCCATGCTCACCAGGGGTTCTTCTGTGTAGTCCATGATGTCCACCAGTTCCCCTTCGCTGGCCTCGATCAGCGCGCCGTTGATTTCCTGCACGGTGGCGTTGCGCTCGATCTGGGCCACGAAGTCGATGATCGAGACGGTAGGCGTGGGCACGCGCAGGGCGAAGCCGTCGAACTTCCCTTTCAGCTCAGGGATCACCAGGGCCACCGCCTTGGCGGCCCCGGTAGTCGTGGGGATTATGTTCATAGCGGCGGCGCGGGCGCGGCGCAGGTCCTTGTGCGGGTAATCCAGGATCACCTGGTCGTTGGTGTACGAATGGACAGTGGTCACCAGGCCCCTCACGATGCCGAACTTCTGGAGGATCACCTTCGCCACGGGCGCGAGGCAGTTGGTAGTGCAGGAGGCGTTGGACACGATGGTGTGCTCGCGAGGGTCGTACATGTCGTGGTTCACGCCCATCACGACCGTGATGTCCTCGCCCTTGGCGGGGGCGGTGATCATCACCTTCCTGGCCCCCCCTTGCAGGTGCAGGCGCGCCTTCTCCGCATCGGTGAACACTCCCGTCGACTCGATCACAATCTCGACTCCGAGGTCGCCCCAGGGCAGCTTCGAGGGGTCGCGCTCGGCCAGGGCCGCGATCTCATCGCCGTCCACGATGATGGCGCTTTCGGTGGCCGACACATCACCGTCGAAGGGGCCGTAGTTGCTGTCGTAGGCCAGCAGGTGGGCCAGGGTATGGTTGTCCGTCAGGTCGTTGACGGCCACTACCTCGATGTCGTCCGGGTAGTAGTCGCGCAACGCCTTGAATACCTGCCGCCCGATGCGTCCGAACCCGTTGATCCCTACTTTCATTGCCATGGCTGTGTCCTCCTTGTGTTTAGGGACCAGGGATCAGGGACCAGGGATCAGAGCGCCTTAGTGACTGAATTCTCATCTCTCGCTCCTGATCCCTGGTCCCTGACCCCCGATCCCTGCTCCGCTCCGTTCCTCCGTTCTCTATCTCTCACATGGCCTGGTGGGGCGCTCTTGCCTCCACGGTTTTCATACAGCTTTATTACTACGTTCGCCAGCTTGGCCGGGTCATGGCGCAAGGGGTTGTCGTCGCGAACGACATCCGCCTGTATGAACTCGATCCTGGGGAAGCGTTTGGCCGCGCCGGGGGCGAGGGTAACGGCGGATATCTTCCATTCGGGCTTGATGTTGCGAGTGCTCTCCGCGTTGGAGTTATAGATCACGTAGTCAAACAGCCTGGGGCCGATGTGATCGTGTAGGGCTTGTACATGCTCAAGTACGCCGAACCCGTCGGTCTCGCCCGGCTGGGTGGCTACGTTGCAGATGTAGACTTTGACGGCGGTGCGGTTGTTCTTCACCGCGCGGGCGATGTCCTCCACCAGCAGGGGAGGCATGATGCTCGTGAAGAGGGAGCCGGGGCCGAGCACAATTATCTCGGCGTTGTATATCTCCGAGAGGGCCTCGGGATAGCCGGGCGCGTGGGCCGGACGCATGAACACCCGCTTTAGAGGCACAGGCGTGCGCGGGATTACCGACTCGCCCTTGACGATGTCGCCGTTCTGCAACTCGGCGTACAATTCTATGTCTTCCAGGGAAGCCGGCAGCACCTTGCCGCGCACGGCCAGCACGCGGGACGACTCGCGGATCGCCTGCTCGAAGTTGCCCGTGACGCCCGTCATGGCGACCAGGAAGAGATTGCCGAATGAATGCCCCTCAAGCTCGCCCGCGCCCTCGAACCGGTGCTGGAAAAGCTCGGTCATCAACGGCTCGACGTCTGAGAGGGCCACCAGGTTGTTGCGGAAGTCGCCGGGCGGGAGGATGCCCAGGTCGCGGCGTAGCCTGCCGGATGAGCCGCCGTCATCGACCACGTTGACCACCGCCGTGATGTTGTCGGTGACTTCCTTGAGCCCGCGCAGGATAGTGGGCATACCCGTGCCGCCGCCTATGGCGACGATGCGGGGGCCATCGACGCGGCGGGCGATACGCATGGGGGCCAGCACCGGCATTTCGATGGGCCTGCCGCGCGCCGCCGCTTGCTGGGTTGCTCTGCTGATGCCCAGGCCCCCCCAAAGCAGGCAACCCAGGCCAACAAGCCCTACGAGAACCTCGCGCCAGGGGTGAGGGATGAACTGGAGGGTGGCGAAATAGAGGAAGGTGGTGCCGGTGCTGTCAACCACGTACAGCCGGTAGAGATTGGTGATCCCCATCGCCATACCGAGGGCCAGAATTGCCACCCCCAACGCGAAGACTACGGCCCAACGCCTGAACCCGTAGCCACTTGGGAACCATCTCTCCATGCTCGTCGCTTTTCCTCCTAGCTTGATGCCGGCAGACGATGGGCGATATACCGCGAGCCGCGGACGCCATGCCTCGCCAATGCTGAGGGATATTATAACTTACCGGTCGGGAAGGCACAATCCGAGCACCCATAGTTGATCCACCCTCATACGCGCGAGGCCATCCTGGTGGGGGTGAGTGCGGGGGAGGCGGCGCGGATGTAGGCGGCGATCTCCTCGGCGGCCAGGTCGTCGGCGTTCCAGGCTCCCAGCGATACGAACTTGATCCCACTGGCGGCCACTATCGGGTCTACTTGCGCGGGGATGTCGGACATAGTGTTGATGCCGTCGGCTGGGAAAGACGCCGGTATGCAGTACACCACCCTGGCTCCAGCCGATACCAATGCTTGCAGGCTCTCGTTGGCGGTCGGGCTGTGCCGCAGCCAGCCCACCACCGTGCGGCTCTCATCGAACCCCAGCCGCAGCAGCGCGTCGCGCACCCGCCGCAGGTAGTTCGACTCCTGGATATAGCGCGCCACCGACGACTGCCCGCTCTGTATATGGCCTCGCCCCACGATTAGCAACCCGATGCCGGCTGTGTCGGGGCCGCTGTGTGGCAGGGCTTCGATTACGCGGCGCACATATATCTGTGGCAACAGCTGCGAGTCCCATAGCGCCTGGGTATGGTGGACGGTAGCGCCGTACTGCTCCGGCTTCAGCCCCTCGAATAGATCGCCCGCAGCCACAGAGTCTGGCGGATCGGTGACGCGCACGTGGGCGGCGATGATGTGCCGCGCCCCCGCTTGCAGGGCTTCGGTGGCAGATTCGGCCAGCGAAGGGGCGTCGGAGTAGAAGGCCACCGTTACCCGGTGCGTCGCGTCCAGGCGCGATTGAACCTTGCGGGCCAGTTCGATGTGAGACTCTCTGTACGGGCTGCTGCGTATAGCCTCGTACTTGGCTTTGATGTCGCGCATGTAGAAGGGCCGGAGCAAGAGCGGTGGCACGTCTTGCGGGTCGTCGGCAAGCTCCAGCCTGCGTGCCGCGTGGCGGGTGTTGTATTCGGGTGGCTCGCCGGGCGCGAGGAGGATGACTTGCGTGCGCTCGGTAACGTCGCTCTCAGGTGGGGCTTTCGACGGGTCGAGCGCGGGCCTGGGCCTCTCCGCTGACAGCACGGAGAACGTGGTGAGCGCGTAGCCGAGGGTGCACGCGAGGATCAGCAGCACGATTGAATTGACGAGGCCGCCCGTCAGGTCGTGTATGATGCTGACCGAGCCGATGGCCCCCAGCAGGGCAATGAGGAGCAAGAGGCCAAGTATGATGCTGAACGGCGTCTGCTGCTTGCGGTTGGTCATCAGCACCAGGCTGAACATGCCCCCGCTCGCAAGACCCATGAACACCACCAGGGCTATACTGATGTTGAACCAGGTAGACAAAAGGCTCCTCGCTACCACGTCGTGCTAAGTTGTCATTATATCACGACGAAGGACGAAGGACGAAGGACGGATATCAGTTGTCGGTCACGCATCACATACGTTTTACGTTTTACGCTCCTACCGATAACTGACAACTGACAACCGACAACCGACAACCACCTTGAACCTGCCTGGAAGGAGAAATATAATGGCGTCTATGAACATTAGATCGCGGATGGGGCGTGGCAAGGATAGGTTCTCTGAAGTAGACGTAATCAAGGGCTTGCCAACCATAAACTACCACCTGCCGGTGGCGGTTACGCTGCTGGCGGCGACGGGCCTCTTTCTCCTGGTAGGGTTCCTGACGCTGGTGGCGTTCGGCACTGCTGCTCAGTCGTGGAACGCTTCGGGAGGTGATACAGAGGAGGGTATCCCAACCGCTTTCGTGTTCTGCGGTATCTTCGGGCTTCTGGGCACCTTGCTGACCCTCTATTTCCTCCTGGCCTTGATCAAGGGCGCGCGCGACCTCACTATGCCCTTATACTACACGCGAGGCAGCGTGGTGGACAAGCGCACGGTGGCGGGGCGTATAACGGGCGACTGGATCGGCGTGGCGCCCTCCTACGCGGGGCCGGACCTCAATTCGGCTTCGCGGGTGACCGACGAGCAGGCCGCCGCTTCGGTCGACCGCTCGCGGATCGTGCAGCCGCGCAGCATGGAGCCTGCCCTACCCCCTCTTCCCAAGCGTAGCGGCTATCTCTCCCGCGACCGCATATCGTCGGAGGTGGAACTGGCCCCGCAGCCAACAGGCGAGACCGGCCCGCGCGTCGTTTTCAGGATCGACCAGAGTGCTTATGACAGGCTACACGCCGGCGAAGAGGTGCTGGTCGCCCATTCGCGCTTCCTGGAGCACATCTTCTACGTGGCCCACCTGCGCGACGGGGAGTGGGAGTCGTTCAGGAACAAGGCGCTGATTTAGCCTCTACATTCCCTCCTGGTTGAGCCTGGCGGTGGCCGCGTCGATGCGCGAGATTACTTCGTCCTTCCCCACTATCTCCATGCTCTCATACAGCGGCGGCGACATTGTGCTGCCCGTGACCGCCACGCGCAACACCATAAACAGGTCGCCCGCCTTCATCCCTAGCTCCTCGGCCAGGGCGCGCATACGGCCCTCCCACTCCTCGTGCGTCCACGGTTCGGGCAGGTCTGCCATGAGCGCCCGGAGCCTTTTGAGCGCGTTCAGCGCGCCTTCGGGCGTGCCTTTCTTGGGGACGAGCAGGCTGGCAGGGTAGTCGGGCGGTGGCCCGAAGAAGAATCCCGTCAGCTCAGTGAACTCACCCAGGCGGGTCAGCCGGTCCTTCAGCACTGGCACCACCTGGCGGGCGCGCGCTCGGTCCAGCTCTTCCGGCAGGTATGGCAACAGGCGCTCGTACAGCTCGTCGTCGGCGAGGGCGCGGATGTACTTGCCGTTGATGTTGGTCAGCTTCACCAGGTCGAACACGGGGCTGCCGGTGGTCACGCGCTCTAATGTAAACTCGCGCTCGATCTCGTCGTAGGTGAACGTCTCGCGGCCATCGGGCATCGACCAACCCATGAGGGCCAGGAAATTGATCATCGCCTCCGGCAGGTAGCCCTGTTCTCGATACCACTTGAGCGAGGTGTTGTTCTTGCGCTTCGATATCTTGGAGCGGTCCGAGTTGCGCAGGAGAGGGAAATGGGCGAAATATGGCGCTTCCCACCCGAAGAAATCGTAGAGCATGACGTGCAAGGGTGTGCTGCTGATCCACTCCTCGGCGCGCACCACGTGGCTTATCTCCATGAAGTGATCATCGACCACCACCGCCAGGTGATACACGGGCAGGCCGTCCGACTTCAGGAGAATAGGGTCGTTCAATTCCTTGTTCTCGAACGTGATCTCCCCCCGGATGAGGTCGTTGAAGGTCGTCTGGCCCTCGGACGGTACGCGCAGGCGGATCGTGTAAGGCATGCCATCGGCGAGGTTGCGGTCTATAACTTCCTGCGAGAGGTAGAGGCAACGGCGGTCGTAGCGCGGCGGCTCCTTGCGCGCGGCCTGCTCCTGCCTTAGCTGGTCGAGGCGCTCCCTGGTGCAGAAGCAACGATAGGCGTGACCACGCTCGACAAGCTCGAGCGCGCACTGCTGGTAAAGCTCGCGGCGCTGGGTCTGCACGTATGGCCCATAGTCGCCGCCTATCCCCGGCCCTTCGTCGGGCATCAGGCCGAGCCATTCGAGGCTATTGATTATCTCGCGCTCCGACCCTTCGTTGTAGCGCGTCTGATCTGTATCCTCGATGCGCAGGATGAAGCTGCCGCCGTGCCCGTGTGCGTAAGCCCTGTTGAAGAGCGCCATGTAGCCCGTGCCGACGTGCGGATCGCCAGTGGGTGAAGGCGCTATTCGCAAACGAACCTTTTTGTCAGGACTTGTCATTATTCTCTCCCCGGTTCTCTCGAGTACATCAGCAGTCGAATACCGACCAGCAGATGTCGTTTCGCAACCGCTGATCGTCCAGGACAAGATCGCGAATCGCATCCGGCAGCTGGTCGCGCTGCCAGCGGCA
>JBAURA010000676.1:0-6087 GCA_049580985.1 Chloroflexia bacterium | reverse complement strand
GCCACCGCACCGTCTACGTGCCCACGGCCCGCGTGCGCCACCGCCTCAGCGCCACCGGCGGCGGTGCTCTCGCCTCCTACTACGTGGGCCGCAACTTGATCTACTTGATCGCCAAGGACCTACCGCTGCCCGTCATACGCCGCAATTTGGGGAGAATAGCCGGGGCGCAGGCCCGAATCCTGCTCGAGGCCTTGCGTGCCATAAGGGGCAAAGCGGCCAGGGCGCGCCTGCGCGGCCTCCTGGCCGGCTTATTCACCTGGCCCCGCGTCCTTCCCGCGCGCAGGCGCGTGCTCTCCAGCGCTCGCGTAACTCCCCCCCAGTTCCAGAAGACTCTCAAGCGATTTTCACCCGGTCATAGGCCGAACAGGACAATGTTGTAGGGGCGGGTCGCAGTGAAACCCTGATGCCTTATTTACGTTCTATTTGTAGGTGCTCTCCTTCTTGAGATGTATTTTCCGCCAACTATTGTGGAAAAGGCTTGCGCATTTAGAAACAATTTCGTATAATAATCCGAACTTCACACCTCCCTGGCTGAGAGTGACCGTGAACCGGGCATCTCAGTCTTTTTTCATCGTAGAGCGCGGCGCTATGGAGCGCCTTGAGAGGGTATTACCATGGTTACAGACAAGCCTGTCTACCTCACCGCCGAGGGTAAGACACAACTCGAAGAGGAATTAAGTCACCTGAAGATGGTGCGCCGGCCCGAAGTTGCCGACCGCATCCAGCAGGCCAAGATGGACGGCGACGTCAGCGAGAGCGGCGAGTACGAAGATGCCAAGAACGAGCAGGCGATGGTCGAAGGGCGCATCCGCACCCTTGAGCACATGCTCACCAACGCCCAGCTCATCGAAGGGAAGAAGAGCGACGTGGTCGCGCTAGGCTCGCGCGTCAAGCTACGCGACGGCGAAGGCGACGAATACGAGTGGACCATCGTCGGTTCCGCCGAGGCCAACCCGCGCCAGTCGCGCATCTCCAACGAGTCTCCCGTGGGTAAAGCCCTCATGGGCAAAAAGAAAGGCGACAAAGTGAGCGTGGACACGCCAGGCGGCGTCGAGCAATTCACGATCCTTAAACTCGGCTAACTCTCTTTACCAGCGGACCAGAGCATGGAACCGGCCCGTTGGCCGGTTCTTTTTCGTGAGGAGACATATGGACTTCCCCCCAGAGCTAGATTTCGGCGACCAGGAACAGAGCAGGCTCGCCAAGCTCAACCAATTACGCGAGCAGGGTATCGACCCCTACCCGCCTCGCGCCGAGCGCACACACACGGCTAAGGAGGCTATCGCGGCCTATGAGCAATGGGAGGGGGATCAGGGATCGGGGGCCGAGGGTCAGGGTTCAGCGCCGTCCGAAAACCTGACTCCACCACAGGTCACTGTGGTAGGGCGGCTGCGCCTGCGCCGCGCGGGTGGCAAGGTTACATTTGCTCACATCGAGGACGAATCGGGCCGCGTGCAGCTCTTCTTTCGTATCAACGACCTCCAGGAGAAGCCCTGGGACTACGAGGCGGTCAACTCCCTGCTAGACCTGGGCGACTTTATCCAGGCCGGCGGCTTCATGTTCCGCACCCGCACCGGCGAAGCTACCCTGAACGTGCAGAGCTATACCTTACTATCAAAGGCGCTCCACCCACTGCCCGACAAGTACCACGGCGTTACCGACACGGAGATCCGCTACCGCCAGCGCTACCTCGACCTGATCGCCAACGAGGAGTCGCGGGAGGTCTTCCGCACCCGCACGCGCATGATCTCCTATATGCGCCGCTTCCTGGACGCGCGCGGCTTCATGGAAGTCGAAACGCCCATCCTCCAGCCCCTTTATGGTGGCGCGGCCGCGCGTCCCTTCGTCACCCACCACAACGCCCTCGACCAGGACCTCTATCTCCGCATCGCCGACGAGCTTTACCTCAAGCGCCTGATCGTTGGAGGCTTCGAGCGTGTCTACGAGATCGGGCATGACTTCCGCAACGAGGGGGTCAGCATCAAGCACAACCCGGAATTCACCATGCTTGAGATGTACCAGGCGTATGCCGACTACCACATTATGATGGACACCCTGGAAGCTATGATCTCCGGCATGGTGCACGAGGTCCACGGCAGCTACAAGCTCACCTACCAGGGCCGGCAGCTTGATTTCACCCCGCCCTGGCCCCGCATTGACTGGCGCATGTCCCTTCGCGAGCAGTCGGGCATCGACCTTGCCGACTATCCGGACACCCAGGCGCTCCTACAGGTAGCGCGCGAAAAGGGTGTTGAGATCGAGACCGGGGCCAGTCGTACCAAGATCCTGGACGAACTGCAGGGCCACTTCATCGAGCCTCTCATGCTCCAGCCCTCCTTCCTCCTCGACTATCCGCTCGAAGTCTCCCCACTTGCCAAGAAGAAGCCCGGCGACCCAGCCGCCGTAGAGCGGTTCGAGGCGTTCGTCTACTCCTTCGAGATCGCCAATGCCTTCTCGGAGCTAAACGACCCCCTGGACCAGTACGAACGCTTCAAGGAGCAGACCGAGGCAGGCCGGGGCGGCGATGAAGAAGCCCACCAGATGGACCTCGACTATGTCACGGCCCTCATGATGGGTATGCCCCCAACCGGCGGCATGGGCGTCGGCATAGACCGCCTCGCCATGGTCCTCACCGACAAGTACAGCATCCGCGACGTGATCTTCTTCCCCCACATGAAGCGGCTGGAGGGGTGAAACGTGAGGACGATGGACGGTGGACGGTGGACGGTGGACGATAATACGTATCACGTATCACGTATCACGTTTCACCCAGGAAACCTCTGAGCAGAGCGCGCTCGCGCTTTGGCGGTTTCTTCCGTGCGGTTTTTCGGGGGCGCGTTTGTTTCGAGCGAGTTGAGTAGGTTGCGGGAGATTGCCGCTATCTCGTCAACGGCAGCCTCGAATGCGGCTGCGTTGGCTTTCGAGGGCTTATTGAAGCCGCTAAGCTTGCGCACGAATTGCAACGAGGCCGCCCGAATCTCGTCCTCGGCCACGGGCGGTTCGAAGTTGAAGAGAGTTTTGATGTTTCTACACATAAGTGTTACCTCTGTTCCATAGGGACCGCTAAAAGCGCCATCGGGTCTGGCTGGACGTTTCGCCCTTGCCGAAGCCGAAAGCCGTCGTTGGAGATACTTCGTACACCTCGGCCCTGCCCGCTTCATGATAAAAGGCCCCGTCGCGCACAGTATAATGCCAGTCGTACTTCGAAGCGTACCTGTCGGCCACGCGCCGGAGCATGGCCTCGTCGCTCAGCATCACAGCTTCGCCTTCAACCACCACGTCGAGGCCCTCAAGGACGTTACAGCCGGTCGTGAGGACGCAGTGCGTATTGCTCGCGAGGTTCCTGGCTTTGCGCTCGCCGGCGCCTGTGCAGAAATACAACGCGCCGTCCAGCCACACAGCTAACAGTGTCGTGACGTGCGGGTGTCCGTCGGGCCGCACCGTCGATAGCCAGAACACATCCGCCTTGTCGAGGATCTCACGCGCCTCCGCCCAGGGCGTTGCGGTCGCACCTTCGCTGCTGAATTGCGGGTGCAACTCCGTTACCGGCTCTTTATCAGCCATCTACCTCTCTCCTTTCGCTCTGTATTACCCTTCTAGGTCCCTCAATCTCACCCATTCTCTCACTGCGCCTTCCAGGGCTGCTCTCTTCGCTTCCACGTCGTCCATGCCGGCAAAATAGGCCATGCGCCGGTCAGGATAATCGCCTTCCAACAATCCGCTTTCGTTGCTCAAAATCGCGCCGTTGTGAAAGACGAGATGAACGTGCTGTTTAGCCCACAGGTTGAATGTCACCATGTAGCCTTTGTAGCTAAAACTGGGCGCGTTCCACTTGATCTGCTCGGTAATATCCCTGTGCACACTCTTAATAATGTCTCGGACAGCCTGTACCTCGGCCTTGAACGGATGATCGAGCTTGTCCATAAACGCATCCACTTCTTCTGTTTTGTTCACAGGCTGCTGTGTCTTCTTGTTCGCCGGCATGGCTCCCCCTATTTATATGTGTTGATTGAGTCGGCTGACTATCTGTTTTACTTTATGACGCGGAAGCGAAGATGGGTTACGCCGGGTGCCGTTTTAGCCTTTGAAGAACTCCACCAGTACGGGAGCGAGAGCTTCGGCGGATACTTCATGTGTCTGACCTTCCAGGGTGAGGTGCTGTGCATGGGGCATCGCATCTGCAAGCGCTACTGCCGCGACGTGCATGAACGGATAACTCGCGCCGCCGTCCATGACGAGTGCGGGCATAGCAACAGCGGCTGCTCGCTCAGTGGGTACCGATGCATCTTCACCCAGGACGGCGGCATCGTAGGCAAGGGTGGGCGCAATCGATTCGAATGTAGGCCACATTGGGTCCTGGCGCACTTCTGGAACATGCTCGGCGGGCATCCCCACCAACATCATAAAGAGCACCACAGCGTCGCCCCGGCGCTCTGCCGCAAGCATCTCCGTGAGTTGCTTTCTGTAATCCATCCATGCTTGCTTTGCAGTCTCATCAGAGTTATACGGCGCTTCGTACATGGCGAGTTTCTTGACCTTGCCGCCGAGCTTGATTGCCGCTTCCATAGCTAGTGCTGCGCCGGAGGAGATACCAAACAGGAACGCCGATCCACCCGCTTCGTTGATGAGGGCTTCGATGTCATCAACTTCACCCTCTACCCTATACGGTTGTGTATCCGTGCTGTCGCCTCGTCCCCGACGATCGTAGTGAAACACGGTGAAGTGCTGCGACATGAGTGGCAGTGCGGCCAGTTTCGCGGTCTCTGTGTCCAGCGCTCGTTGTTCGAACGCGCCACCCACGAGGATGAGCGCCGGTCCATTACCCAACCGATCGAATGCAATCTCTGTACCGTCCTTCGAAGTTACCTTTTCCATGAAATTCTCCTTGTGTTTCTTATAGCCCCGCTTCGCTCATACCCTGGTCAGGGCCGCGTCAGTTATTGCTCCGGTATCCTACCTTACGACGCGGAATCGAAGATGCATTACACCGGGGGCCTCAACCACCCCTGTGCGTTCGAGTTCGATTGGCCCAGGGCCTAGATGGTCGAAGCGCTCTGCCGGCACATGAGCAAGGACCACTTTAGCGCTCCTTGGCGCCCATCTGTGCGACGATCCCTGCGATCCGGCGATCCCGTGTTTCTTGCGCTTTGGCTTCCTCCACCTGCCGGACGAATTCTTTGCGCCGCGAGAAGGCCAGCGCCTCGAACGCTTCGGTAGCGCCCGCCTTTTCAGAAAGCGCGGCCCTCAGGTCCTCGGGCACTTCAACAGTCCGTGGCTCCAGGTCCAGTTCGAGCGTTACCTCCAACTCGTCGCCCGCCTCAAGGCCCGAGGCTTCCCTGTGGGCCTGGCTCACGCCCAGCATGAACACGTCGCCGAAAACAGCCACGGTGCCGCGGAACGTGTAACCGTTCAGGTTCACCTTCACCTTGGGCCTTTTCTGGGTCCCCAGGGCGGCTATTACCTCAGCCGGTATTCGGATGCCGGTAGCGTTTAGCCCCTCCGCTTTCTGAAGTGTGGTAGTGAACGTTACTGCCATATTGCATCCCCCTCCTTTTCTCCCTCACATGCCTTTTGGCGGATTGTATGCTACTTGAGCCTGGTCATATTCGACTCGTACCCGCCGCCCCCTGGATACACCCATGCGCCGGTGACGGTGTTGCCGTCGTCGCTGAACGTACCCTTGTAATAAGCCGGAGAACCCTTATATCCGCCCCAGATCGTGAGGGTGTCCCCGTCCACTTCGTACACATAGCTGAGTGTCTCGCCCGCTGTGTCGTAGTAGCGCGATTTTATCTCCAAGCTTGGCTCGGCTCCAAATTCCCGCTCGTGCCCGATGATCTCTATACCCTTGATCTTCCGCCCACCGTGGACAAAATCAACGTGTTGGAAAAGGAAGAAGCCGCCTTCCATCCACTCATACGTGACCTGTCCAGATATATCAGGGCCAGATACATTCCAGGTGCCGACCAATCTATCCAGGCTTCTGAGGTCGGGATTCGGCGTGGGTGTCTCCTCTTGATATTGGTTCTCCACGTTGTTATCTGCCATTGTATTTCTCCTTTCAATAATTTAGTCAGACGCTTTAGT
>JBAURA010000675.1:0-1846 GCA_049580985.1 Chloroflexia bacterium | reverse complement strand
ATTATACACGAAAGGAGGTTGGGGGTTGGGGTTGGGGCTGGGGCTGGGGATTAAGGGATTAAGGGATTAAGGGATTGGGGATTAGAGGTTAGGAACTCCAAACCTGACCTCCAACTTAAGGAAGTTCCATTGGAGGTTAGGTTTACAGCATGAAAATCTGATCTGCTTACTTAAGGGATTTCCATAAGCAGATCAGATTTTAAGGCCATTTTCCGAGTACTCACAATGCGGTAGGGAACGTCTCAGGTGGTTCTACGGTTTCCCTTGGGGAGGCAAACGGTGGAGGGGAAAAGCGTGATTGCGATGCCACCGTTTGCCACTGTCAATAAAGCAGAAAACGTGCCAGGGGGCGACGAAGGGCGAAGGGCGGATGCGTTGCTCTATCGTCCACCGTCTACCGTCTACCGTCTTTCGTCGAATGGTATAATTATCACAGTCATGGCAGTCGCATCCGCCCAGTTTATCAGCGCAAGTGCACGTAGGCGCGGCCTTTATACCCTGCTGGCAGACACTTTCCTCATGTGGGCGGGCTTCTTCATGATCATCCCGCTTCTGTCGATCTATTACGTCGAGACGCTGGGGTGGGCGGCGGCCTCTATAGGGCTGGTGCTGGCGGTGCGGCAGTTCGCGCAGCAGGGCCTCACCCTCATCAGCGGGGCGCTTGCCGACCGCCTGGGCGCGAAAGGTCTCATCCTGGCGGGCCTCCTCGTGCGTATGCTCGGCTTCGCGGCGATGGCCTGGGCAAACACCTTCCCGCTCTTGCTCCTCTCGGCGTTCCTGGCGGCGGTGGGCGGCAGCCTCTTCGACTCGCCCACCAAGGCGGCGACGGCGGCGCTTACCGAGGAGAAAGATCGCAGCCGCTACTTCGCTCTCAATGGTGTAGTGAGCCAGATCGGCCTCACACTCGGCACTCAACTGGGCGTGTTCCTCCTGCGTTTCGACTTCGCGCTGGTCTGCATGGTAGCGGCGGCCACCTATGTAGTCACGTTTCTAGTGACCCTCTTCTTCCTCCCCTCGGTGCGGGTAGCCTCCGAAGGGGCGAACCTGACGAGTGGTGTGCGGCTGGCCTTCAAGGACCGCCCGTTCATGCTCTACAACGCCCTGCTGATGGGATTCTGGTTCATGTGGGTCCAGATCACGATCTCGCTGCCCCTGGCGGCCAAGCTCGTAGGCGGCGGTCCCGATACGGTGGGCTGGATATTCGCTATCAACTCCGCGCTCACCATCGTCCTGCAATACCCGCTCATGCGGCTTACCTCGGATAGATTCCAGCCGATGTCGATCTTGATCTCCGGCTGCACGATCATGGCGATAGGGTTGGGAGGCGTGGCCCTGGCAGGGAACGTAGCAGGCTTACTGGTGTGCGTGGTGCTCTTCGCGCTCGGCTCGCTGCTTGCCAGCCCCAGCCAGCAGACGGTGACCGCCAACCTGGCGAACCCGGTGGCGCTCGGCTCGTATTTCGGCGTTAGCTCCCTGGCGCTGGCGATAGGGGGTGGCCTCGGCAACCTGAGCGGCGGCCTCCTCTACGACCTGGGGCGCAGCCTCGCGTTTCCCGAGCTACCCTGGCTGGTCTTCCTGGTGGTCGGCCTCTCCTCCTCCGTGGGTCTGACCCTCATGTCCGGGCGGCAACGCAGGGCCAGGCACGCCCAGGCTACTATAACCGCCGAAACAGCTTTCAAAGACGAAGCCGAGCGTCCTACTTCTACCTTCATGGGTGACGCAGCTAAGTAAGACGATCAAGGACTGTAGTAACTAACCCTGGTCCGTAATCGAAACTGGCTGTTTCATTAAAGCAGAGGAAGCAGAGAATAAGGGACTAGGGGGTTAGGGGGTTAGGGGGTTAGGG
>JBAURA010000674.1:0-12779 GCA_049580985.1 Chloroflexia bacterium | reverse complement strand
CCCTGGGGTTGTGCACGGCGCGCCAACCTCGGCTGCGGGCGCGCCAGGCCAGGTCCGCGTCCTCCAGGTAGCTGAAAAAGCGGCGGTCGAACAGGCCGGTATCGCGCAGTAATTCGGTGCGGTAAAGAGCCGCGCCCGCGCTCGGCCCGAACACCGGGCGCAGGCCCCATGCCTCCACGCCGGCAAGCGATATGCCCATGGCACGGTCCAGGGCCACCCCGTCGCGGTGGATGCGGATACCCGCCGACGCCACCATGTCAGGACGATGCGAAAAGAGCATGGTGGAAGCGAACATGCCCACGTTACGGGGCGCGGACGAGGCGGCGCCAACCAACTCCGCCAGCCAGTCCGGGTCCGCGATGGCGTCGTTGTTCAAGAGCGCCACGTAGGGCGAGCGCACCTGGCGCAGAGCGACGTTGTTCCCTTCCGCGAACCCCAGGTTATCGGAGTTGCGGATCACGCAGGTGGCGTGAGGCAACGGCGCGGGGAGCCAGCGCGGATAGCCGGCCTGCTCAAGGTCGGCCAGCAGCCGATCCGAGCCGTCTATGGAGCCGTTGTCCACCAACACGAGCCTGAAGTCCCTATACGTCTGGAGCGCGAGCGCGGAGAGGCAGGCGGGCAGCAAGCGCGCGCCGTTCCAATTGAGGATGATGACGGTGGTTTCGGGAACCATTGCGGAATGCGGAATGCGGATTGTGGAATGCGGAATGCGGAATGCGGATTTTGTTTCTATCAATCCACAATCCGCATTCCGCAATCTGAAATTATTTGGCCTTTTCGCCCATCAGCTCCACCAGGCGGGCGAAGGTGTGGATGTGGGCGCGGAAGTCTTCCAGGCGGATGTTCTCGTTGGGGCCGTGGGCACGGGTGTCGGGATAGCCGGTGCCGATGGCGGCGATCTGTAGGCCGAGGCCGCGCGGCGGCGGGAGGACGAACGCCCCCACCGGACCCGACCCCGCCGACGATGGCGTAATTACAGGCTCCTTGCCGTTGGCCTCGCGTACGGCCTGGAGGACCGCCTTGATGAAATCGGATTCGGGGTCGCTGATGCCGGGCAAGAGGTCGCCTTCGTTGCTTATATGGCGTACCTCCACGTCGTTGAACCCTTTATCGCGCAGGAAGGCGACCAGGGAGTCGTAGATCTCCTCCGGGTCCTGGTCGGGGACCAGGCGAATATCGAGCTTGGCGTGCGCGGTGTGCGGCAGGACGGTCTTGGTGCCGGGGCCGTTGTAGCCCGCTTCGATGCCGAGGATGTTGGCGGTGGGGGCGAAGCTGGATGCGCGGTGGAGGTCTTTGCCTGTCATGCCGTCGATGAACGAGTCGAGGCCCCAGTTCAGGCGATCGCGCTCCGACTCGTCGGGCATCTGGTCGAGGAGGGCCTCTTGCGCGGGTGTGGGCACGCTCACCCTGTCGTAGAAGCCGGGGATGTGGATCTTGCCGTCGAGCGTCTTGATGGTGTTGAGCGCCCATACGAGCCGCCAGACGGGGCTGGGCACGTAGGCGGCGTTGCCCGAATGTATGTCGCGGTTGGCTCCCGTGGCTACCAGCTCGACCGACAGCATCCCTTTGAGGCCGAGAGTGACGTTGGGCACGCCTTCCCAGGTGTAGCCGCCGAACTCCCAGATGCAGCCATCGGCGCGCAATTCGTCGCGGTGGGCGGCTATAAAGCTGTCGAGATGCGGGCTGCCTATCTCTTCTTCACCCTCAAGGAGCCACACGACCTGGATGGGCAACTCGCCATGCACGGCTCGGATCGCGTCGAGCGCGGCGACCCGCGAGACAACGTTGCTCTTGGTGTCGGCCACTCCCCTGCCGTACATCTTGCCGTCGCGTATCTCAGGCGTGAACGGGTCGGAGGTCCAATCGGCGGGGTCGCCCGTCGGCTGCACATCGTAATGGTTGTATACCAGGAGGGTAGGCACGTCAGAGCCGGAAGGGCCGGTGCGCGCCAGCACGACCGGGAAGCCCTGGGTCGAGTAGAGGTCTACCTGGAAGCCGCTCTCGCGAAGGTCCTCGGCGGCAAGTTTCGCCATCTCCTCGATCCCGACGTTCTCGGTGGAGATGCTTGGCTGCGAGCACCAGCGTTTCAATCTCTCCAACGTCTCATCCAGGTGCGCGTCAATGTAGTCGTTTACAGCGGACATAAATGGTCATCCTCCGGGCGATGTATTGGGGATAGTGTAACGCATCGGGATCGGGAAGTCCAAAGCAGGTGGGCGCGAAACGCGAAAGGTAAGAGACGGAACCGCCAAGGAGCCAAGAGCACCAAGTTACACCAAGAACGATTATATGGGTATGTAGTTACGTTTTACGTTTCGCGCCTCGCCCCCACTGTGGATAACTCCCGTGCCAACCTGCCTGGATTGCTATAATTTTTGCACGCTTTTTGCGGCAATATTATGGGGGACAAGACTATGGCCCGAATGGAAGTCGGTTGCAGGCGGTTTGCTATGTTCGGTGGGATGCAGATAGACGCCAGCGCGTATGCGATCTGCGTGCACCCCAGTGCGCCTGGATTGCAGAGGCGCGGCACGCTCGCCCTGATCGGTGAGCCTGTGGGGAGCGTGGCGCTGGAGGCCGATGCTTGCAGGCTGGCGCAGCGCACGGTGGTCGAAGGCTACTTCTCCGATCATTCGCTGGGGCTGACGAGCAGCCTTCTCAACGCCCTGGATGGCGCGAACAACGCGCTGTTACAGTACGGCGCGGGCTGGCCTGGGGGTGACGGGGCAGGCGATAGCGGGGAAGGCGGCGGCGTGGCCCTCCAGAGCGTCAAGACCAAGCGCGTGCGGGTGGGCATGACCGCTCTCCTCCTGAGGCCTGACGGCACCGGCGTCTACCTATCGCAGATGGCCCCTACGCAGGCGTACATACTGCACAATGGCTTGCTGTCGGCGCTCCCTGAGCCGGCTGGCTGGACGCCCGCGCCGGGGCGCACTGTCATCTCCTTGAAGCGCGTGCTCGCCGAAGAAGGCGACGAGGCAGAGGACGATGAAGCGCCAGAGCTTCCAAACGTAACGGTGCCCGCGCCGGCGCTGGGGAGCGGGCCTGGCATCGAGGCCGACCTGATCTACAGGCGAGTACAGCCAGGGGACAAGATCGTGTTAGTCTCCTCGGGGCTGGGGCGTCATATCGAGCGGCAGTGGGCCGAAGACGCCTTCACGTACGACGCCGATAGCATAGTGGGCGCGCTGGCCGACCTGGCGCGGGAGCACGGGCTGGCCGAGGCGCACGCCTGCGTGCTGGAATTGGGGGTGGACGTGGCTTCCGGTGTGGACACCGACTACACCTTGCCTGTGGCCCCTAAAGCGAGCATACAGGTGGCCCAGGAGGGTGGCGCGAGCACGGCCCCACAAGGTCCGCAGAAGCCGGGGCCGGGCGCGGGCTTGATCGAGGCCCTGCGCGGGCCGCGAGAATGGCTCTCACGACGCAAGCACGAGGCGGAGGTAACGTCAGAAGCGCTTGAGGTAGAACAGGCCTCTCCTGCCGAGGTAGAAAAGTGGCTGGAAATGGATAAGCCACTCTGGGAAGAAAGAGAACAGAATGGTAATGTTCCCGAGCCGGTAACAGAGCCGGAGGACGAGGCTGAGGTCTGGTCCAGGCAGCCGACCCAGTTGTTCGTGCAACGGACGCCGGAGGTACCACCATACCAGGCGGGAACCACAGCCGCGAGCGCAAGTAGCGAATCCGCCGAGGAATTGCAATTCGACGGCTGGGAGGATGCGCCCCCCGCGCTCGACGACCCCAGGTACGGCTCAACGCACCGGGTAATTTTTAAGCCGAAGGTGGTGCACGAAACAGAGATGGACGCTCCATTCGCGGAGGCTTATGGTATAGACGGCGCAAATGCTCTAGAGCATTCCTACGCGACTGTGGACTCGCAGGTGGAGGGCGACGTCCTTACCTCTGCGGCCACGAGCCAGGGTTTCAACCTCGCCGCAAGCGCTGGGAAAGTAGCCGCTTGGGCCAGCAGGGCTATCGCCGCGTTTATGCCTCAACGAATGGGTGGCCCCCCTCTCGCCGGACGCCGCGACGCTACGCGCGGGATGGTATTGCCGTTGCGGGTGGTGATCCTGGCCGCGCTGGCTGTGGCCGGCCTGGTACTTATCGTGTCGCTGATCAGTATGAGGGGAAGCGCCGAGCAGGCCATTACTAACAACCTGCTGGCCGAGGCCCAGCAATTGCAGATGGCGGCCAATCAGCCCGGCCTGACCGAGGCCGAACGGATCGCGAAGCTACAACTCGCGCTTGACAAGGCGCAGGAAGCGGCGGCGGACGACCCGCAGTCGGAGGAGGCCCGCAGACTGGTGGGCAAGCTGAGCACCGACCTCGACTCGGCGCAGGGGGTCACGCGCCTGGCATCTCTCAAGGTGCTCTTCGACCTGGACGCTATCGATGGCGCGGCGGGTGTGGCCACGCTACCTGGGCAAGAAGCAGAGGCAAGCATGAACGAAGCCCCGGCAGCGAACATCGATAATGAGGTGATCGCCCAGGGCAACGACGTGTACGTGCTGGATCGCGGCAGGAGCCGGGTCTACAGGTGCCAGGTCGCGGCCAAATCGTGCTCGGTAGTGTTGAGCGCGGGCGATACGGTCGGCGGCCAGAAGGTGGGAGCGCCCGTAGCGATCACCCTGAGAGTGGGCAGCCCGGTGGTGCTCGACGAGAACCTTGTATCGTACATATTCAGCGCCGACACGGGGGCCTGGCTGGCCGAGCCGTTGGGCGGGGCTGATGGGCTACAGAGGCCCACCGGCATAGCTAGCTACGACGGTAATCTCTACCTGCTAGGGGCGAAGGCCGGGCAAATATCAAAGTATCCATCGGGGCAGTTCGGCCAGCCCCCTCTCGACTGGATAACCGACGGTCCCACTATCGAGGCGATGAAGCAGCCTGCCGGCATAGCGATTGACGGCGTGATCTACGTGGCGCTTGCCGACGGTAAGGTGCTCGTAATGCAGGGCGGGAAGCTGACGGGCACGTTCACTACCAGGAGCACGTCGGACATGGGAGCGCCCACCAGGTTGTTCACGAACACCGATATCCGCGACTTGTACGTGCTGAGATCCGGCGAGGGAAGCGTGACCCGCCTCAACAAAGAGGGGCAGACTCTCGGTATCTATAAGGCCCCCACGGACGCCGGCCTGACCGGCTTTTCCGGGTTGGCGGTGGACGAAGGTCGCGGCAAGCTATATCTGTCGGTCAACCGCAAGGTGTACGAATCGGCCCTCCCATCCCCAGGTGCCAGGACCACGCCCGCGATACAGGCTCCCCAGTCCACCCAGCCGCAACAGGAAGTGCCCCCACCGGTTGACAATCCATCCGTAAAGCCGACAGTAGTGCCGTAAAAGAGTGCTCGGCTAATAATATAGGAAGGAAGCCGACCCATTGTCCTGTGTCATTCTGAGCTTGCGAAGAATCCGGCGGGGTTAGAGTATGTCTTAGATCAAGCACGATCTACGGTCACTAACAGGATCTCTCCCCACCGGATTCTTCGCAAGCTCAGAATGACAAAAGCAAACTATACTTCATTTGGATACATTCTCGTTAGGGAAGTACTCAGGGTAATTATGAGGGCACACACATGTGCCCTCGTGCTTTGTGCGGCCAATTGCTCGATAATACGCATCCACAGAGGGCAGACACGTTGATCTGCCTCTACAATTTTGGCTCATGGTAAGAGCTGCCAGGCGTCTACCTGGTCTCCTGGGTAGGAGAGGTCGGGTGGGCGCGCCAAAAGGGTTGAGAGCTTGGCCTGCATGGCGGCCTTTTGCTCCGGGGTGAAGGCCCACCACCTGATTATTACGTATTTGACGCCTAGCTCGCGCAGGGACTGAACGCCCGCGCCTCCTCGCACCTGGGACGCTATGGGGTCATCAGGCGGTGTATTGTCGAGCAAGTAGTGGAGAGCTGGATTCTCGTCCAGCAACGGGTAGGGTGGCTGGCGGGAGAGATAGCCGCCGATGATCGGCTTGCCATGTATAGTCTGGTAGGCCATATAGTCGCCGAATGGCCTGATGGGAAGCTCAAGCAACGCGAACGTGCCTGGCTCACCCGCTATCCTTGCATATATAGGCACGTTCCAACCAGGAGGCACAGTCGGAAAGACCGGCATGAACTCGAAGAGGATCAAGATCGGAAGCAGAAGTGCGAGTACGGATTTTGGATTTTGGATTTTGGATTTTGGATTGCGGTCATCCAGAGGGTACCCGGATTGCAGCTTGTTATCAGAATTGTCATTCGTAATTCGTAATTCGTAATTCGTAATTTCCTCAGTCGTTCGTCCTTCGTCCTTCGTCCTTCGTCCTGCCATCAGCGCGGCCACGGCGAACGCCACCAGGATCGCAAGGGCCAGCATCACCAGCACGGTCAGCCTGGCGGGGGTGCGCATGATGCTGAACAAGGGCAGCTTGTACAGCAGGAGGTAGGGGAGGGGGATCTCCACGCCGAAGGCTGTGAACTCCTTTCTGCCCAGGACTTGCAGCACAGGCCCCAGGCTCAGAAGCCACATCAGCGCGGCGGTCAGCGACCAGAAGAGCACACGCCGATCACGCCTCAAGCGCCAGAGGCCCCAGGCAGAGATAGCGAGCACCGTGTACCCCAGGAAGAGCACGCGCTCCGACGGGTTCTTCAAAGGCATATAAGGCGGGATGTTCTGCACGCGGTCGGCAATGGCCTTGCCCCAAACAGGGTGTAGCTCGGACGGCAGAAAGGCGTTTACCAGGTCGGCGGAATAGAAGAGCGTCTCCTCCGGCGGCTGCTGAGCGTAGCCCTGGCGGGCCTCTGCAAGCGTCGGGAAGAAGATCGGCGCGGTCAGCACGAGGAAGACCACGCCGATCACCATGACCCGCGCTCCCAACCCCACCAGCCCGATACCCTTGTCGCGTAACTCCCTGCGCTCTGAGGGGATGAACAACTTCCAGGCCACCAATAGCCCAGTCAGCAGCACCAGAAAGATAGCGTAAGTCCACTCAGTATAGGCATTGAGCGCGAGAAATACGCCGGCTATGATTGCGGATTTCAGGTTGCGGATTGAACGTGATACGTGATACGTGATACGTGATACGTGATTTCCTTCCAGCCTTTGCCTGCGGTCCGCTACATCCCCAGCGTCGATCTCTCGTCCTTCGTCCTTCGTCCTTCGCCCTTCGTCCACCCCATCCACCGTCTTCAATAGGAAGAGCACGTAGAACGGTATCCACTGGAGCGAGGCCAGGTTCATATGGCCGAACAGGTGGGCTGAGTGGTAGGGCGCGAAGGCGAAGACCAGGCCGCCGACGAAAGCGGCCCAATCGTTGCGGGTCAGATAGCGGCAAAGGAGAAAGGCCCCCCAGCCCGCGAGCACGTAGGTGGAAAGCAGGACCAGGTTATAGGTGGTGATGAGGTTGAGGCCGGCCAGTTGCAGAGGTATGCCAATCAACCCTGCGGAGAGCACCAGGGTGTGGAAATAGAGATTGACACCCTGCGGGTAGTAGAGCAGGTCGGTGTGGTAGGGGTTGGTAAGGTCGAGCAGCGACACCTTCGCCCACCACAGGTTCCAAATATGCTGCCAGGCATCGCCACCCCCCGGCACCTGCGTGGTCAGGTTGGCCGTGATGGGCCACGTCATCACGATGGTAAGGACCGCGTAGGCCAGGACCACCCAGAGCGAATGCGGAATGCGGAATGCGGAATGCGGATCTTCCTTTGCATTCCGCATTCCGCGTTCCGCATTCCGCATTTCCAACTCAGGAGCGTTTTCGGCCATTCCTGCGGGCTTTCGACCAGGCCCAGCCGACGGCGCGAGACCCCACCAGGAGGCCGAGGTTAAAGGCGCGCGCCGAGAGGGTAGGGGAGCGGCGGACCATCTCCTCGGCGTCTTCCTCTATGTCGGCGAAATAGTCAGCGGGCGTGATCAAAGGTCTGACAGGCTCTTCGGCGGGGCGAGTGACGGTGGTCGAGGTGGGAGTGGTGGTCGTGGCCTCAACGGCCGGCACTTCTATGCCGGGGGCCGGTAGGTCGGTCTGCGTGAGCATATCCGCCTTGTTCATCTGTGCCATCGAGGCCGCCAAAGGCCCCGTGATGAAGGCGCTGGTAGGCAGGGCGCGCGATGAAGGCTCCTGGTAGAGGGTGGTCTGGGTGCGTATGCGGCGCATGAGAGGGCGCCCGATCAAGTTGATCGCCCCGGCGATAGGGATGCCGAAGAGCGCGCCCCAGATGCCCGCGATCTGGCCGCCGATCAGCAGCGCGGCCACCACGTAAATAGGGTGCAATCCAATCGCGCTCGACATTATCCTGGGCCCAAGCACGTTGATCATGATCGACTGGATGATGAAAAGGACGATCAAGAGGAGCCACCAGGGTTTGTTGGGCGTGATGAGCGCCACCAGTACGGGCGGAATATAGGCGATCAAGCCGCCGATGAGAGGTACGATCATGCAGAGGCCGGCGCCTATGGCGGCGATCACCACGTAATCAAGCTGGAAAGGCGGGATCACCATTATGAAGGCGGTAATTATGGCGTAAAGGAGCGCGAAAACCACCTGCCCGCGCAGGAAGCCGCCGAAGCTGCGCTCGATGCTGAGGGCTGCCAGGCGGGCTTCGTCCTGCCATCGAGTCGGGAGGACGCGGAGCACCCCGGCGGCCAGGCGGTCGCCGTCTTTCATGAAGTAGAAGGAGACCAATATGAGGAAAATAATCTGGAACACCAGGGTGGCTATGCTCTGGAGGACCGGCAGGGTATTCTGCAAGATCGCCAGCAGCGCTCCCTGCACCTGCCCAAGCAGGTCGCCGATTATGCGCTCGATGTCGTTCGAGGCGACGCCCCACCCGGTAAGCAGGTTTTGTATATCCTGGGCAAAGTTCTGGAGGTCCGTTGCCCACTGCTCGCTATTATCTATGAGCTGGGTGATCTGCTGGGTGATAAGAGGCACCAGCAGGAAGCCACCTATCGTAATGGCGAGGGCCAACGCGAGGTACACTATCGCCACCGACGCGCCATAAGGAAGCCCGCGACTGGTCAGCCAGCGCGCCACGGGGCGCAATATGAAAGAGAGGAGCCACGACAGGAAGAAGAGGAGGAGGATGTTCGAGAACTGGATGATGAAGCCCCACACCTGCGCCGCGAGCCAGGCTGAGGCGATGATCACCAGCAAGACGATCAGCGTTTGCAACCAGCGGTTGTTCTGCATGATGGCCTCCCATGGACGAGTTGTCGGTTGCCGATTGTCGGTTGTCGGTTTTCCAACTATCTTACTGATAACTGATAACTAACAACCGACAACTACGCTGTCTTGAGCCTGTTGCCGCATTCCGTGCAGAATGTGGCGTCGGAAGGGACGAGGGTGCCGCAACGCGGGCAGTTGACATCCGTCAACGAGGCCGCGCCATCGTCCGGTTGGGACGGAGTGAGAGCACCCGCGTCGTCTGTGGCGGGGGTAAGGATCGGTTGCGCCAGGGTGGGGGCTTCCGCGCGGGATACCAGGGAGCTATCTACAGGGGGCGAAGAAGGCGCGCCGGAGCCTGGTGAGGCGGCGCTCGGTGCGGGTGGAGTGGAGGTCAGCCACGAAGGCTCATTGCCATACGCCGGCCAATCAGGCGACTTGGGCTGGGAGCCGGTGTCGGAGGGCGTTGCAGAAGGAGTGCTGCCGAAATAATTCGTTTCCTGCCCGCCCGAACGTGTAGAGTGTGGAAGGTCGGAGGGAGGCATGTGCGCGGTAGGGGGTGCATCATCCAGGCGCGGATTAGTGGGCGGCGCCGGCGTGTAGGAAGAGGCTGAGTAGAGTGGCGACGAGGAAGGGGGCGCGGCTGGAGGGGGAGGAGCGGGCTGTGGCTGGTAGGGGGAATAGGGCTGGCCGGAAGCCGCGTAGGGCTGAGGTTGATTGGGAGCCTGCCCATATTGCTGGCCGTATTGCGGCTGCTGGCTAGTGAAACCCGGACCGTAGCCGGTGGTGTAGGCGGCAGGGCCGGGCGTTGCTATGGGAGCAGCGCCAACAGCGCCCACGGCGGGGGCTGTCGATGGCCCCCAGTCGGTCCCGGCGGGAGGAGTGGCGATGGCGGTCTGCGCGCGGCGGAACGGGCCGATAATAGCCACTATCCCGGCGATGATAGCCACCACCAGCGGGAACCAGTTGGCCCATATCCACAGGTAGCGGGCTATATTATTCGATGTAAGAGATGCCGCCAGGTCACTATTGCCTCCCGATAAGACGGCGGTATCGAATTGCTGGCGAATAAAGAAGCCCCCAATGGCTAGCCCGTTGGCGATCCCGATCAGCAAGCCGCCCAGGCGCGAGAGCGCGCTGGTGGGCGTACGAGGCACAATGGCGCTGCTGAACAAGTAGCCCACCAGCAGTACAATCACCGTCATGACGACGTAGGCCAGCGCGTTGCGTGCGCCGCTGGGAGAGAGGCCGGTAAAGATGCCGGTCAGGTCTATAGCCCACGATGTGGCCCACACCAATATGATCAGTGAAGCGAGCACGATGGAGCCGGAGACCACCGCCTCCCGCCGCGCTCCACGCACCACGCCCAGTATGCCCATGACGATAGCGAGCAACGCCGGGACGTATAGGACCAACAGATCCACAGATAGATTACCTGTTATCACGTATTTACCCTCCATATCAGAGAGCTACAGAATGGCGGGATAGGACCGCTTGCGATGCCATTATAGCACAGGGACCGGCGGTCGGGGGCCAGGGATCAGGTATAATTGTCGTATGTACAGATCGAACTTTCTCGCGGCCCTGGTTGTGTTGGCCGGGGTATTGGCCGCACAGCGCGCGGAGGCGCTTCACCGGCAAGATATAGCCCTGATACAAGAGGGGTCGCGGGTTACGGGACTGGCCGCGCCGCTTAGCTCGGCGGTGGAGATGCCCGTCGGGCAGACGGTGGGCCTTACCCAAACGGCAAGCCTACTGGCGGGCACGGATGCGCCTGGGCGCGACCTGATCACGCTGACGCAACGCCTCAGGCTGAAGAGCAATGAGCCTATCCCCGACGTGGTGAACGCCGTGCCGCCCAACTATACAATAGGCACCAGGCACATCTTCAACATCGCCGACATAACCAGGAACAACTACTTTACCGCCACCGCCAGCATACGAGTCGTGACGGAGCACGCCTACTGGTACGTGAAGGACGGCTACAACGTCGGTAGCGCGGCCCTGCAAAAGGCGGCGCAGCACTTCGAGGAGCATATCTACCCTGAGACTCGCAGGGTGTTCGGGCAGGAGATAAACCCAGGCGTGGATAACGACACCCGCATCACGGTGCTGATCGCGCCGGTGCCGGGGGTGGGAGGCTACTTCTCCAACGCCGATGCTTACCCGAGGATCGTCAACCCCAACAGCAACCAGCGGGACATGATCTATATATCGAGCGTGCCGAGGGGCGACCCCGCAGACCCGGATAACTACTTTATGAGCACCCTGGCGCACGAATTCCAGCACATGATCCACTGGAACGTGCACCGTGACCGCGAGGTGTGGGTGGACGAGGGGTGCGCCGAGATCGCCATGCACCTCAACGGCTACGACCCAGGCGGGTCGGACGTCTCCTTTACGCTCACGCCGGATACGCAGCTTAATGCGTGGGACGATACATCGAAGGCGATCCAGCACTACGGCGCGAGCTATATGTTCCTGCGCTACGGGATGGACAGGTTCGGGGGCGAGGACTTCCTGGGCAACCTGCTGGCGAGCGATAGGCTTGGCGTTGCCGGGTTCGATGAGGCGCTGGCGGCGTCGGGCTACACCAGAGGCTTCGATGGCGCGTTCAAGGACTGGACCGTAGCGAATGTGCTGAACGATAGCAAGCTGGATGGCGGGCGCTATAGCTACTCGGAAGGCGGCAGGGTAGCGCCTGGCAGGACGATCAGCGGCTATCCTGCCACCAGGAGCGAGAGCGTCCACCAGTACGCGGCTGACTACATACGCCTCACCGGCAGGACCAGGGGCGCGACGATCACTTTCAAGGGCGACAGCACCGTGCGCGTAATAGCGGCGGAGCCACACGGCGGGTCGGCCTTCTGGTACTCGAACCGGCGCGACTCGGGCGACGCCACCCTCACCAGGGAGTTCGATTTGAGCCGGGCGAGCAGGGCCACCCTCAAGTTCTGGGCGTGGTTCAACATTGAGTCGATGTTTGACTATGGTTACGTGGAAGCCTCGACCGACGGCGGCGCGACGTGGACCCCCCTCAAAGGCAAGTACACGACCACCAAGAACCCCAACGGCACGAGCTATGGGCACGGCTGGACGGGAGTGAGCGGAGCGGCGACGATAGGCAACGGCATCGGCACCCCCAGGTGGGTGGAAGAGTCTGTGGACCTGGGCGCGTACGCGGGCAAGCGCGTGCTCGTGAGGTTTGAGTACATCACCGACGAGGGGTACAACAGGCCGGGCATGGCGATTGACGACATGCGCATCCCGGAGATCAATTGGAGTGACGACGCGGAGTCGAGCCGCGACTGGCAGGCCGCCGGGTGGATCAGGATCGGCAACAGGGTGCCGGAGAAATGGTTCGTGGCCCTCGTAGAGAAGGGCAACGGAGGGGTGAACCGCGTGCGCGAAATGACTGTGTCTTCCAACGGCACTGGCACGCTGGACATCGCGGGCATCGGAAGCGGCACGAACACCAGGGAGGCGATCCTGGTGATCGCACCGCTCGCGCCCAAGACCACCGAAGTCGCCAACTACACAGTGACGATCAAGAATCGCTAGTATCGTAGGGCGGGTTTATGAAGCGTAGCGCATTAATCCGGTGACGTTGGGCTGTAGGGGCGAGGCATGCCTCGCCCTGTT
>JBAURA010000673.1:0-5316 GCA_049580985.1 Chloroflexia bacterium | reverse complement strand
ATACAAAGACTCAGGAGAAGCAAGAAGGCCCTTGTGCCTGAACAAGGGCCTTCTTGCTTCTCCTGAGGTTGGAATTACATTATGGAGGGCAGGGAGTTAGAGCTCGCTGCTGTTTGAAGTAGTATCTGCTTCGTTGGCTTTGGTGTTTCGAGTGCGGATGTGCAGTAGAGCGCCGGTGGCTGCCGCGAAAAGACCTGCGGCCACGGCTAATGCGGTGGGGAGACCATCGCCAGGTGTGCCGGTTCTGGGCATGCCTACAGCGCCCTGTGTGTTTGCGGTACCGGCAGGAGGAGGTAGTTTTCCAATATTCATCTTAGTCAACGACATCATGGCTACCACTTCGTCGGCTGTGCGAGAGACATCAAACGCGGGGACGGAGTCTTGCACGTTTGCAATGTCATACAATACAGAGGCGTGCTGGGCTTCCACGGTCACTATTGAGGCGGCAGCAGCCAGAAGAGCTTTATCCTGGATGGAGGGGGCGGCTCCCAGGTATCCGCCTGTGCCGATGGTTTCTACTTCGGCAAAGAACAGAGCTGCCTGCTGCTGGCTTGTGAACTCAGGGAAAGTCAGGTTGGAGGGTAGCTGGACGGGTGTGCCTCCTAGCTTGCGGATGGTATCGGCGAGAACAACAGCGTGAGTGTGTTCGTGATCGCCAAATGCCTTGAAGATATCGGCGACTCTGCCACTAAGCACTCCACTACTATTCGCTTTCTGATATGCCATGTCTTCCAGAAGCTCTAGGGTGAGGGCGAAATTGAGGATGTCGAGGTCGCTGTTGAGTTGGACCTGGGCAGCGGAGGCGAGTTGAAAACCGAGTAAGTGGCCGGAAGTCAAGCTCGATACACCGAAGAGGGCAGCTGCCCCGGCGGAAGCTTTGAGGAACTGGCGGCGCGATATGCCGGTGCGCTCACCAACAGGTAGAATGTGCTCGCTCATCAGATTTGACTCCTTTGTTAATCTATGGAGGGTACGGTAATCGACGCATGTTGTTGGGGCTATTTGAAGAATGGGGCAACTTTCGCGAGCACCTCGTCCTTGCTGAGTGGGGCGGTAAAGGCATCGGGCGAGGGTGCAAGTCCCAGCAAATAGCGTATCATAGCGGTATGGCGTGCTTCGACCGTCAATATGCTGCCGGCCGCGGATAGGATATCTTTGTTTTGAATGAAAGGCGCCGCGCCCTGGTAGGCGCTGGTCCCTGTTTGCTCAACCGTAACCAAGAGGTTCAGCACTTCCTCGCGGGTGTTGAGCGTGGGGAAGTTATACGCAGCCTTTTGTACGGGCGTACCCCCCAGCTTCTGGATGGTAGTCATCACAGCGGCTACATGAGCCTGTTCGTGCTGGCCGAACATCTGGATGAATTGCAGATCCCGACCTTGAAGCTTACCGCTAGCGGCGAGTGTGGTGTAGAGCTCTGCCTCGAAGAATTCTAGTGTCAACGCAAAGTTTAGGATTTCAAGGTCATCCTTGAAAGGAGCGCCTTGAGCAAAGACCCTTCGGGGATTGCCGGTTGGGGTCGGTATGGTAGCTGCTATTAATGCCGCACCGCCAAGGGCCAGTGCTCCTTTGGCCAAATTCCCGCCGTTGCTACTTCTAGTTTGTTCGATTTCCATTGTAGCGCCTTCCTTTCAAAGTAGAGGTCGATCACATCTATACGGAAGAACAGGCCCTGACCTCGTCAGATAAGTTGAGAATTGAGCTTTCACCAGTTAAGGCAATGCCAGGCTTCGACTGACGTTTTCAAGTTCGTGGGTGCAAGAGCCAGAAGGCGAAAATGCTCGTCAACCGGTAAATCTCAGACCTTAAATACACCAATTTGTATAGTTTGTCAAGTACTTTCTTGACTTATTTGACTAGGTGTCCTGAGTGTTTTACACTGAATAAAAAGAGGAAGTTATGGCATCTACTTTTGGGAAACGATTCTTCGGTAGCACGCGTGGGCAAATTGTCCTGTTGCTTCGGTACGGGAGCCGCACGATAGAGGAGCTTGCCGAGGCGCTTGGCATCACAGACAACGGCATACGCGCGCAGCTAGCTACCCTGGAGCGTGATGGGCTGGTAGAACAGAAAGGGACGAGATCAGGACCAGGAAAGCCGGCTTTCCTATATGAACTTGCCCCAGATGCAGAAGAACTCTTCGCAAAGCCGTATGCGCAAGTGCTGATTGGCTTGCTCGATGTGCTGGATGACGAGCTTGGAACAGCACGGAGCGAGACTATTATGCGCGAGGTAGGCAGGCGGCTATCAAGGGGGCAGAGGCTGTTAGAGGAGCCATTGAGCGTGAGAGTGGAGTCGGCTGTAGCTGTGCTGAACAAGATGGGCGGTCTTGCGGAGCTGCGTGAGGAGGACGGCAAGCTGTTCATACATGGGTATAGCTGTCCGTTATTAGCGGCTGTGCCCAGGCACCCACAGGTATGCAAGCTGACTGAGACGATGCTTACGAATCTGGTAGGTGCGCCCGTCTATGAGCAGTGCGACCGCGCAGAACCCTGGCATTGTCACTTCGAACTGCCTGGGGAGGCAAAATCGAGCGACCATGCGATAGTTCAGTGACGGACGTTGTATGGGCGACCAGTCCATCCAGAGGAGAGGCCGCGCCAGCAGTATAAGGGCAGGTTACGGCTCGATGGGTGTATCGAGAGTATCTCCCCAGTGTAGATCGGAGGCGGCTTTGTGGAGGGGGCGGTTGCGCTTGGGGATGTGGGGGTGATGGATAGTGGCGTCGGCGGCGGACACTGTGAGGTCTACGCCGATTTTTGTTTGTTGAGGCTGGTGGAGGAGACGGCCCCAAATGGGTGAGTCTGGAGCAAAGCGGGCCATGCCGGCGTAGGAGAACTTGGCTTCTTCCCAGCCGGCGGTGGCTTCTTTGGCGATGCGCTGGAACTGAGGGCGTTGGAGGCGCTGGGGGAAGTGGCACCAGTCGTTGGGGGCGGCGGTGGGAAGGGGGCATGGCATGTTGTGGGCGCAAGGGGCGATTGTGTAAGCGCCCTGAGACAGGAGAAGCTCGCGGGCGCGGAGTACCACCGGGAAGGCGGCGGATGTGCCAGGCTCAACTATGAGGAGGAGGCCGGAGCAATGGTCCCAGGCGGATAGGACAACGGCATCGCGGGTGGCGGGGTCCATTTCGTTGAGGGCGTGGGCGATGACGATGAGGTCGAATTTTGAATTTTGAATTCTTAATTCTGAATTTTGAATTGTTGGTGGGTCGAGTGGGAGGGGGCCGGTGAGGGTGATCTGGCGCCAGTGGGTTTTGCGGACGGCGGGATGAGGAGAGGATTGGGCGAGGATCTTGCCGAGAGAGATGAAGGCAGGCTCGCGCTCGTAGGCGTGGATGGAGGTGAGGAAGGGGAAGTGCTCGACGGCGGTCCACAGGGCGGTGCCCGGGCCGCTTCCGAGGTCAAGCATGGTGGTGGGGTGGAACGCGGAGGCACGCATGCGGGTGGCGCGCATGGCTCCCCAGAGTTGTGCGTAGGCGGCGGGGAGGACGAAGCCGGCGTAGCCCAAAGCGTCCGAATATTGGATTTTGGATTTTAGATTTCGGATTGATCGCGCGTGCGCGGCAGACGGGTGCTGTTCGTCTTTCGTCTTTCGTCTTTCGTCCTCTGCCTGGCGGTAGCGCTGGCTGAGGTGGCGGGCGGCGGCTTGCCATTGGGAGGGAGGGAGCGCGCGGAGGGCCTGAGCTATGGCGGATTCCAGCGCGGGGGGTAGGGAGATCATCAGATCGGTTGTCGGTTGTCAGTTGCCGGTTATTGGTTGTTGGTTCGGGAGGGGGGACGTCAGGCGACCCAGCGTTCCACTACGGAGATTAGCTGGCTGAGGTCGAAGGGTTTGCGGATGAAGGCGGCGTAGTGGATGCCAGGGTCGGTGGGAGGTGTGCCACCGGCGCTCATCAGGATGAGGGGGATAGAGCGATAGCGGGGGTCGGAGTTCATAGTGCGGGCCACGGCTTTGCCGTCGGCAACGGGCATCATGAGGTCGCAGAGGACGAGGTCGGGGCGCACGGGCTTGAGGGCGGCGATGCCTTCCTTGCCGTTATCGGCCACGTGGACGCGGTAGCCCTCGTCCTCCAGGACGGCGCAGAGAATCTCCGCGATGACGCGTTCATCTTCGATTATGAGGATGGTTTTCAGGACGTTATCCCCAGGCGATTGGATAGGGCGAGTTGGTCGGATGGTAGCCCAGGTTTTAGGGTGGTTGCTAAGCATGGTTGGCAGTCAAGCCTGGTTTCAGGATGAAGCGTCTTCCCAGTCTTGATCTCCTTCCAGTACCGTAGGGGCACTTCGTGATTGATCTCTATTTATTGTTGTAGGCAAGGGGCGTGCCACCCCTGTGAGAATTGCTTCGGCGCTCTTGAAAGTGGAGGCGACGGTGATGCCATTTGAGCCTATCTTGAACTCACGTATGGTGGTGTCGTAGGCGCTGTCGCGCATCTTCATGATAGAGAGAAGGCGGTAGAGCTGGGAGCGCAATTCGACGTAGCGGACGAAGACTACGTTGTCCACCAGTCCGGCCATCCGCTCGATGGGGAGGTAGATGCGGTCACTAAAGAGATCGGGCATCTCGCTGGTGAAGATGGCAGTTATGTCGCGGGCGCGCAGCTCATTCATGAAGGAGGTGAGAAAGCGCGGGACGCGGTCTTCATAGATCATAGAGTCCTGTAAGGGTTCAACACCGTCTATCACGAGGCGTTTGACGCCCCGATCCCGTGCCGACCGCAGTATAGTGTCAGCAATGGCATCGGGGATCTGGTCGGGGGCGGGGAGCCAGATAAGGTCTAGTTGGCCGGTTTGGATGTAAGTATCAAGGTCCATGCCAAGGGCTTTTGCCTTCGCGAGGAGGCGCTGGGGGGACTCGTAGAAGCCCAAGTAGGTAGCAGATTCGCCTTGCCGGAGGCCCTGGTGGAGGAAGTGGAGGCCGAGGATGGTTTTGCCACTACCGGGGGCGCCGAGGAGGACGGTGGTGGAGCCTGATGGGATGCCGCCCATCGTCATGTCGTCGAGGCGGCGAATGCCGAAGCTCTTCCTATCTTCGTGGGGCGCGGCGGGCCGGCTGGGGTGGGGTAGAAGAGCTTCGAGGCGGGGATGGAGCACGATGCCATCGTCTGTGATCTCAAATGGGTGCCGGCCACGCAGGAATTTGCTGCCCCTGAACTTGGTGATTTCAAGCTCCCGAACGGCGCGAGGTCCGACGAGGCGATCGGCCATATAGACGAGGCCGTCTACCATCGTGTGCTCGTGATGCAGGCTTTCGCGGCCGGGTTGGTTGAGGAGGAAGGCGGTACAGCCCAGGGTTTCGACCAGCACCTGTAGCTCGTGG
>JBAURA010000672.1:0-2227 GCA_049580985.1 Chloroflexia bacterium | reverse complement strand
GATCCTGTTTGTGGGTGTAAGATCCACGCCTGAAAGAAGCCGAATCCCGCTCGAACGGATTCTTCGCTTCGCTCAGAATGACAAAGGAGACTGGGTCGGGTTTCTTGACATATTTTCGTTTGTAAAGTACTCAGAATGACAAACTTCTGGTTGGGTGGTTAGACAGCTTTTGCAAGTTGCTTCACTCCGAACGACGAGTTCATAGTCGGTTTGCGATTGGTTGGTAGCGTACTCCTTCCAGCATGATGTAAGCGTAAATGGTAGCTAAGGCTTGATCTAGCATAGGAAATTAGAATTGAAATAAGCATATGTCCATAGGTGTTACCAGGCCCAAGAAGATAAACGTGCTGCCCGACGACGTGGCCTCCAAGATCGCCGCCGGGGAGGTGGTGGAGCGTCCCGCTTCCGTTGTGCGCGAGCTGCTGGACAACTCGGTTGACTCGGGGGCGTGGCACGTGCGCGTCGAGATCAGGGGCGGGGGCCGCGAGTTGATCCGCGTGATCGATGACGGCTGTGGCGTCATGCGCGACGACATGCCGCGCGCCTTCTTGCGGCACGCCACCAGCAAGATCCTGACGGCGGACGACCTCTGGACGGTGCGCACCCTCGGATTCCGGGGCGAGGCCCTCTACAGCATCGCCGCCGTCAGCCGCCTGTCGTTCGTCAGCAGGCCGCCCAGTGAGCAGGCGGGCTACGAGCTCACGCTGGAGGGTGGGCGTCCTACGGCGGAAGGGCAGCGAGGGGCGCCGCCGGGCAGTATCGTCACGGTGCGCGACCTCTTCTTCAACCTCCCGGCCCGCCTCAAGTTCCTCAAGAGCGCCCAGGCCGAGGGGGCGCACATCACGGCCCTGGTGCAGACCTACGCGCTTGCCCACCCCGGCGTCACCTTCAGCCTCACCAACGAGGGGAGGCTTACCTTCCAGTCGCCCGGCAGTGGCGACCTGCGCGCGGCGGCCATGAGCGTGTACGGCCCCGAAGCGGCCCGCGCCCTCCTGCCGGTAGGGCTTGAGCCGGATGAGGACGAGGACTGGGAAGCGATCTCGAACGAGGGCGTGCTCGTCTACGGCTATGTCGCGCCGCCCTCAATGTCGCGCTCCAACCGCCAGGCGATGCACTTCTTCGTCAATGGCCGCGCCGTGCAGAGTCGCATGCTCACCTACGCCGTCGAGGAGGCATACCATACGCTGCTGATGGTGGGCAGACGTCCTCTCTGCATCATCAACGTGCTGGTTGAGCATACGCTGGTGGATGTGAACGTGCACCCGGCCAAGGCCGAAGTGAAGTTCCGCGACGAGCGTGCTATGTTCAGCGCGGTGCAGCGGGCAGTGCGCTCCGCACTCACCGCGCACGTCACTCCACCCATATACGGGTCGCGTGGCTCCGAGGGCTGGGCTTTGCCCACCGGCGAGGGCGGAATTGAGATGGAGTTCGGCCCTGGCTTCGGCCCCGACCAGTCTACGCTCGACGGCGCACCCTACGAGGGGCCGTCGCAGAGCGAGTTGTGGCACATGGGCGATGGGGGCACGGGTCAGGCTCGCATGGGCGATGATGTGGAGCCACTGCCGCCGCCACCCCCGCGCACCCTGCCTCCGCTACGGGTGATAGGCCAGGTAGGCAACACCTACATCATCGCCGAGGGGCCGGACGGCTTCTTCCTGGTGGACCAGCACGCCGCCCACGAGCGCGTATTGTACGAGCGGATGGGCGTTGCGATGTCGCGCGGTGAGTTACCAATCCAGCCGTTGCTGCAGCCCGTGCCACTCCAGTTCAGCGCCGCGCAGTACGCCGATGTCGAGGCCGTGCTGCCCCTCATGGCCGAGTTGGGGTTCGAGTTGGAGCCGTTCGGCGAGGGCACCGTGCTCGTGCGGGCCGTGCCCGGCGTTTATGCCGAGTCGAAGCGCGACGTGGGGCGCGACCTGCTGGAGATACTGGACACGGTGGTGCATGGCAGCCGCCCGGAACGCTGGCGGGAGGAGATGGCGATCACGCTCGCCTGCCACAGCGCCGTGCGCGCCGGGCAGACCCTCTCGCTCGACGAGATGCGCGCTCTGATGGGCCAGCTTGAGATGTGCCAGTACCCCCGGGCGTGCGCGCACGGCAGGCCGACCATGCTGCACCTATCGACCATGCAATTGGAGCGCGAGTTCGGGCGGAGGATGTAAAGCAGGCGGCAGACGTCAGGCAGGGCAAACGCATCTAAATTCGTTTTGGGTCAAGAGGTCTGACT
>JBAURA010000671.1:0-10139 GCA_049580985.1 Chloroflexia bacterium | reverse complement strand
TGGCGAAGGCTGCCAGGGGGGCGAAGGACGGTCGCCAGTTGTCGGTTGCCAGTTGTCGGTTGCCAGTTGTCGGTGGCGATGGACGGTGGGTGGTGGGCGAGGATTTGTATTTGAGTAAGCGGGCGGAGAGCCAGAGGACCGCTAATCCTATAGGGAGCCAGTAGACGGCGAAGGCGGGCTTGAAGAGGAGCATCGCGCCCAGGCATAGGCCGGCCAGGAGGGTGCGTTGGGGGCTGGTTGTCAGTTGTCGGTTGTCGGTTGTCGGTTGTCGGTGTGGGAGGGTAAGGAGTATGGCGGCTAGCAGGAGTAGGGCGCCGGCAGGCTCGGAGAAGAAGGTGCGCCCGTAGTTGAGGGCGGGGGTTGCGAGGAGGTAGGTGGCTGCTACCGCCAGGGAGATGTTCACGTCGGCGAAGCGGCGCGCGGCTTTATATAGGAGGAGGAGAGTGAGGGCGGTGACAACGAGGTTGGTGAAGGAGACCGTCAGGCGAGTGATAGCCTCGGGGTCGCCGCCTGGCAGGGAGAAGAGCTTGCCCAGGAGGTAAAAAGGCACGGCGATGAGAGGTTGGCCGAAGCCGTACTTGGTCCAGGTGTCGAGGCTGGGATAGCGCGTTGGCCGACCATATTCGGCTATGCCCGCCGCTACCTGGTACATGCGGTCAGAGTCGAAGGCGTTCATGTAGCCCAGGTAGAGGAGGAGGAGGGCGGCGGTGAGAGCAATTGCGGAATGCGGAATGCGGATTGCGGAATGCGGATTTGTCGTGATATGCGATACAGGGTTCCTGGGTTCAAGTTTCTGATCCCTAGTCCCTGATCCCTGATCCCTCAGTCGGGCAGCCAGAAGGGCTATGGATAGAGCTATAGGGGCGGCCCAGGCTACGGTGTCCATCCAGGGGTCGCGGTAGGCGGCTAAGGGGGCGTATAGGGCGGGGATAGAGGCGCCGGCGAGGGTGGAGAAGAAGGTGCGATCTGTACGAATAAGGAGGAAAGCGTATAGGAGAAGGCCAGCCAGGCCCAGCAGAGCTATATTTAGCCAGGCGCGCAGGCGGGCGGAAGGGGCGTATATCTCGAGCCGCTTTACAAGTACGCCCAGAGCGCGAGCCTCGCCTGGGGGGTTGAACGGGGGGGCTTCAAGGGAAACGGGTGGCGTGCGGTCGGTGGTGTCGCCCCAACCCTGTAGCTGCCAGGGCCGGCCCTGGGTGACGTGCGTTTCCGCGAGGGTGGCCGGACCAAGCTTGAGGGCGATGCGGCCTTCGGCACCGGCGATCCCCTCTACGATGATGTGTATTCTGCCGGGACCCCAGTTGGGCAGGCGGAGCTGGGCGAGAGGCTCGGTCCAGCGGTAGGGGCCGTGCTCGGCGCTTTTTTCGGGTGCGTAGAAGCCGTCGGCGATGTAGATAGTATCGGCTTCCGTGCCGAGGAGGATGTTTTCGTCGGCGGATACGCGCCAGGCCAGCAAGGCCATGAGCAGAGTTACCAGCAAGACCGGTATGGCAGGCAGAGAGCGCCGGATGAATGGGGAGCGTGCAGGCTCTACCAGTGTGCGCTCGTTATCTACGGCCAAACGTAACTCCTCTTATAGCGGCATGGGGTACCGATTGAGATTATACCATCAAGATCGCATGGGCCGAGGTAAGAGCGTAAGGCTATATATAGCGGGTTACCAGGGGTGGACCAGGCAACTTTCTACACCGGCCGGCGTTATTAATACTAAAGGAGTATCGAATCAGGTCCCTTTTTACTATGTGGTAGGACTAGAAGCGGGCACGTTTGTGCGATATAATATTGGTGGTAGTCCTCTCAAGGTGAATATCAGCTATGGCTTACCCTGGAGAACCCAGGGAGGGCACAAAGGAGAAATGGGTGAAATCGGGCAAGGAAGGAAGTTTGGGTATGTGGCGCAAGACGAAGAGCGTGATGTGGGCATTGTCCCTGTTGTCGCTCGTGGCGGTGTCCACATTGGGCATATGGGGAGGCACGGCGCAGGCGCAGGCGCAAGACGTGCCAAGGTTCCCACTACGCAGTACAGTCGCTACCACGGTTAACACTAACCTGGTAGAGCAGCCCCTGGCCGGTGGGGCGGTAATTGTGGCGCTGCCGATCAATACGCAGGCAGTGGTGCTCGGAGGTCCGTTCAACGAGGACGGGTATTACTGGCTTGACTACAACGGCACTACGGGGTATGTCAGCGGCAAGCAGCTGGCGCTGGTGGACGGCAACTGGCGGCCGATCATTGAGACCACGCCTACGCCTGTAGCTACCCCCACGCCGGATGTGACAACTCCCACCACACAGGGCGACTATTCGGGCCTGTGGCTGGGCGAGATGAGCGGCCAGGGCAACGTGCGTAGCGGGCCGGGGCGCGACCAAAAGGTAATCAAGGGGTGGTGGGTAGGCAGGCGCGTGCTCCTGTACCAGTCGGCCACCGACGGGGGTGGCGAGCTGTGGTATCGCGTGTCGGACCCGCCTGAGGCCCCGATGTGGGTGCACTCAAGCCTGATCAACAGGGTAGCGCCCGTGAAGTACGACGGGCCGAAGTACAAGGGGAAGTGGATCGGCATCAACATCAGCCAGCAGATCGTGACGGCGTATGTGGACGGCACGCCTGTGAAGGTGACGCTGGCCTCGACCGGCACGATCAAGACGCTGAAGAACGGGGTGAGGCAGGACAACAGGACGGAGCTAGGCGTCTGGAAGATCTATTATCGCCTGCCCAAGCAGGACATGGACGGCGGCAGCCTGGCGACCGGCGACTACTACAACCTGAAGGACGTGCCTTATCCGCAGTACTTCCACAATTCGGGAGAGGCGCTGCATGGCACCTACTGGCACGACGACTTCGGCAGGCCGCACAGCCACGGCTGCGTAAACCTGAGCACACCTATGTCGGAGTGGTTCTATGGATGGGCCAGGGTCGGCACCGTGGTGTGGGTGCATAATTAGTCTGAAGGAATATGTAAGGCTAACCGGCGGTTAGGAATAGGTTATCCAAGAGGGAGGATGGGGCCGGAAAGCCCCATCCTCCCTCTGTTATTTTCTTATCCTGGTATGGTATAGTGTGGCTATCCTCCGGCAACAGCACGACAGCTATTCTAAGGAGAGAGTTATGTCGCAGTTTATACGCAGCCGCTTCCGGGCTATTAGCCCGGGCCTTATTTGCTTTGTAATTGTATTAGCGATCTTGATTGTAGCTATCTTGCCTGTTTCTACGGCGCTGGCTGAGACACCTGGGCAGACTACAGGGCAAGCTCAACAAGGGGACAGAGACACCACCGGGTTTTTCCTTTTTTTCTCAGTCATTGGAATAGTAGTGCCTGCCGTGGCTCTAATCATTATTGCGCCTATAGTGCTCCTTACAGGCAAGGGGCCATTCGGTGGCGGGCTTCTGGCCGGCTTACCGCAGGCAATCACGGTGGCTGTGCTCGTGACGCTCATCAGTTATTTCCTTGACCTCCCCCATCCTGCGCTCTGGGAAGAATGGTCCGGGGGGATGAAAAGAGAATCGCATGTTTACGCGGCAGTCTCCGGGGCTGTAATGGGGCTGATCTGGTGGCCTTTGGCGGCGGCTCTCCACACCTTGCTAGGCACACCTTCTGTAAAGGGGGCTAATCCGAGGATCTATGGGCAACTGGTACACAGACTGGACAGCTTGAACGCCCGGCTAGGGGTGCTCGACGACGCTATTGAGGACAAGGCTACCAACACACCCGATCCGCGGAACCCTACCAATAACACGGAACTTTGGAGGCGAGCCGCTTTAGCTGAGGTACGAAAATATAGAAATGTGTTAGACGATGAGCTCCGCACGAAAGTCAATGGCGGCGGGTCCAAGTGGGTGCTCGGTGAGGGTTATATCGACATGTGGAACAGGTTGCATCGAGCTGAAGAGGCTATGTTGCAGATCGAGCCTGCTAACACGCTTGTAGGCCAAGCCCTGTACGACCAGATGCGGCTGGCGGACTCGAACATAGACAACCGCGATGATCTTTCAAAACTGTTGGAGTTTGCATCGGCCAATCTCATCCCACCCGCGGATAGGTATCTGAAATTAGGAGAGCTGCCTGCACCGTTAGGTGGCGCGAATGGAGGTAAAAATCCCCAGGTTATACCGCCACGAGAGCCAGTTCCGCCTACACCGACGCCAACGCCAACGCCAACGCCAACGCCAGCACCAGAGCCCGCACCAGAGCCCGCACTAGCGCTAGAGCCAACGCCGACGCCAGCACCAGAGCTAACACCAGAGGCAACACCAGAGGCAACACCGGCGACAGTATCAGTGGTAGCGCCGGCGGCAACGACAGTATCAGTGTCAGTGCCTGGACCAGATACTACGGACAGTCAAGGGAATGGCCCTGAAGACCCTGAAAAGCAAAGGATACAGGACATACAGGCAAGGATGGCGCTAATCCAGGTCAGGCGGGCAATCAATGAGTTCAGGGATGGTCGATGGGCGGTCATTGTGCAGGCCCGCAACCAACTGATAAGTACGATAATCTTTACGATGTTCGCAACTTATGGGCTGGTGGTATTCACCGTCTTGCAGGAGGTAGGGGTAGCGCCTCTGTTCGCGGCTACCATCTTTTTCCTCATAGGAGCTCTCACCGGCTTGTTCAACCGCCAACGTATCGAAGCCCAATTTGAGGCCGAGGTGGATGACTATGGAGTGGAGCGTGCGCGCTTGATACATACACCGCTCATCTCAGGACTGGCCGGCGTGGCGGGGGTGCTGGTGGTCGCTATCGCGCCTAGCCTGGTGAACGCTCAAGCGGTAACACCCCAGGCATCTCCTCTAACGGCGCCCGCAGGGGCCACAAGCGCGATAACGAGCGCACTCACGCTCTCAACGACCAGTACCATTTCGACTACTACACGGATTACAACCACAACGTCGGTCTCTTCGACCGTGCCCACCACGGTTACGCTAAACCCGCAGACAGGTCAGGTCACTAATATACCGGTAGGAGCCGCAGCGGCTCCTAGCAACGTCCCTAAACTTGAGGATGTGTTCAACATCGAACGAAACACATTCGGGCTGCTCGTGGCCGCGACGTTCGGGCTGGTGCCCTCGCTGCTGATCGGGGCTTTGCAGAAGCAAGTGGAACGCTACAAGCTGGATATAAAGAGCACCGAGGCGCAGGGCGCAAGCAAGCCCAAGACATAGCAGCCGGGGAAAGAGTAGAGAGCTACGGCTTCGGCGGGGAAGCAGGGGGAGCAGTGGGGGGCGAAGTCGCGGTGGCAGTAGCGGTAGGCGGCACGGGAGTGGCGGTGGGAGGGGGATAGACGCCGATCACTTCGAGGGCGTTGCGCGGGGTGATACGCTTCCAGGGGTAGAGTATGCCGTTGCCGTCGTTGGAGCCGTAGCCCGCGGCGAATTTGTTGCCGTAGGGATCGTTCACGATCAGGTTGCCGTCGTTGGTGTAGCCGATGACCACCAGGATGTGCCCCTCGGACGTGAGCTTGTTGCCCAGCAGGACGGGGTGACCGCGCTTGAGGGCGGCCACTATGCCATCCCAGGTGACCAATACGCGCTGGCTCGTCAGGCCGTGCCACGACAGGACCTGCGACATGAGGGGCCAACTGGCGTTGCCGGTGGGACAGATCGTGCCATAGAGGCCGGCGACCTGGTTGCCGCTGGGGTCGCGGGCGGTGGCGTTGTATGTATGGCCGTTGTGGATGTACTCGGTGGTTATGTAGGGAGCGTAGTCGATCCCTACGGGGACACGAGTGGGGACGGGGGTACCGGACGGCCCGGAGACGCGGTTATTCTGGTTGACGTACCAGGGTTCGAGCTTGCCGTAGTAGGCCAGCGCCATGACGACTGAGGTGGGGCCGCATGCCCAGTCGCCGTCGGCGGTACCGGCGGTATCGTTTACCTGGTGGATGTAGGGCACGCGCAGACGCATGGTGGCGGCGGCGGGCTTGGGGGTGACGCCTACGTACTTTGTGGCGCCTACTTTGCCGGTCGCGTAGTCAAGGGTCACCAGGCGGGTGGCCGGGTTGTCGGACATGACGACGAACGTGCCCTCGCGGGAGGAGGCGGCAGGGTGCAGAGCGGCCACCGACGTGCCGAGGGAGAGGCGGCTGCCGTCCAGGCCGATGCGCCAGGAGCCGCGATTGCTGCCCGCGAGGAGGGCGCTGCCATCGGGGGTCCAGGATAGGTGGGCGTAGTCTTCTGCGTCGCGGCGCAGGAGGGTCTGGCTGCGGCCCAGGGTGTCGGAGGTCATGAGGCCCAGGCCGGTGGGGCGGACAAGGTTGGCGGCGCCCGGCGCTTTCGAGGCGACGATGACGGGGACGGCGATGCCGGGAGTTACCTCGTGGGCGTTGGAGTTTTTGGCGGCGAGGGAAAAGTCACCCTCGGCCACGAACGCTATTTTAGGGGTGGCGCGGGGCAAAGCCAGGAGGGCATAGTTGCTGTAGCGCAGGGCGGGCTGGCTCCTGATCATGGTGGTGGCGCTAGCGCCGGTCAGGGGCAGGTAGACGAGGTGCTCCAGGGCAACGTTGTCGCGGGATTCGCGGCGGGCTACGTAAACACCGAGGCCGTCGCCGGCGAAGCCGAGCAGGCGGTCATTGCCGTTGGAAGATTTGAGCCTGGCTGCCTGGAAGCCTACGGAATAGATGTGGATGGTGCCGAAGGCATCGTCCATGAGGGCGGGGTCCAGGGCGGGGGCCGAGCGCACGAAGGCCAGCGTGTTGCCGGCGGGCGACCATGCGTAAGCGCCAATCCCTTCTGAGTTGCTTTTAGCGGCGGCTACCTGCACGAACTTGCCGGAGGCCACGTTCACGCTGTAGAGGCTGGAACCGCCGTTGCGGTCGCCGGTGACACGAAAAACGACCTGCGTGGCATCGGTGGAGAGCCTGGCGGTGACGTCGGTGAAGTAGAGGCTATCTACTTTCACGCGGGCTACGCGTGCATCTTTGTTTACGCCGTCGCCCACCATGATGTCGTAGCCGGTGGCCGAATTGGCGGTGGCGTAGGCGTAGGGCCGCAGGGGGATGGCGGGGGCGGCCTGCGATGGGGAGGCAAGCGCAGGCCGGGCTACATCTAACGGAAAGGGGAGGAGCGATAGGACCGCGATGTAGCACAGGAGCGCAAAGAGCTTATGCCGCCTGGATGGGGTGGCCTTGTGGGTAATATTGAAGCGAGGCATCTAGCTTGGTCGAGTTCGGGAATGGAGGGTGCGGGCACCTGCGTTTCTTAGATATTACCAGACGTGGGGGTGAAGGTCAAGCGTAAAACGTGAAACGTGAAACGCGAAGCGTAATGGACGGTGGACGGTGGACGGTGGACGGTCGTTGGTTGTTGGTTGTTGGTTGTTGGTTGTCGGTGGGCGAAGGCTGTTGCGTTTCGCGTTTCGCGTTTTGCGTTTCGCGGTGGCTTTGTCGCCCAAAGGTCGCGTTGGGACCGGTACGATAGGGCTATTCCAGGGGCATGGCTGGGGACCTATAATTTATTTAGAAGCCAGAATTTTATCGGGAGAAACATGCCATGCTCATAAAACGTCTTCAAGGGGTGCAACAGGCGGCGCAGGCTGCCGCCGATCCCTCCGTCCAGCCCCAGGACTCCGCACACGATTCGTCGCCAAAGCTGGTCGATAAGGCGGCGCTGCATACCGAGGTGATGCCGGGAACAGCGCCTCTGCCGCGCAACACGATCTTGCAAGGGCGATACGACGTGGAAATGGTGCTGGGCATAGGCGGTATGAGCACGGTGTACAAGGCGCGCGACCTGCGCTTCAACTCGGTGGCGCGTTACTGCGCGATCAAGGAGATGCCGGACACATCGTCCGACCCGCGCACGGGACAACTGCGCCTGGCGGTGTTCGAGCGCGAGGCGGCCCTCCTCGCCACCCTCTCGCACCCAGGCATACCCAAGATCTACGACTTCTTCCCCTCGAACGGCAGGGTGTATCTCGTCCTGGAATACATAGAGGGCAGGGACCTGGAGACGCAGCTTGAGCAGCGTAAAGCCGCGATGCAGGAAGATGAAGTAGTCAAGTGGGGCGTGCAGATCTGCGAGGTGCTTGAATACCTGCACGGGCACCAGCCCCAGCCGATCATCTTCCGCGACATGAAGCCCTCCAACATCATCCTGGCCCCGGACGGCAAAGTGACCCTGATCGACTTCGGTATCGCCAAGCTGTTCCAGTCGGACAAGCGCGGCACGATGATCGGCACCGAGGGGTACGCGCCGCCTGAGCAGTACAGGGGCCTGGCCGAGCCGCGCGGCGATATTTATGCGCTGGGCGCGACCATGCACCACCTGTTGAGCAATTTCGACCCGCGCACCCAGACGCCGTTCACCTTCCACGAGCGCCCTATACGCAAGTTCAACTCGCGCGTTTCCGAGTATATCGAGTCGGTGATCCTGCGCGCGGTGGAGTACGATATCGACAGGCGATGGCCGAATGCATTGGCTTTCAGGCAGGCGCTGATGCAGAGCAGCATCTTCGATCCCAAGCTCAGGAAACGGCAATCAGGGCCGCTGGACGACGATTCGATGTCGCTGCTGCCGTCCACGCAGGTCCCCAGGATGTCTACCTCCATATCGGAGCTGCAATCGGACCCGAACATGGGGGCGCCCAGGGTCAGCTCGGCACCGAGCGGCATGCTTGAGCCTCCGCCCGATTTACGCACCGTGACGGCCACCCCGAATGCGCGCTCGACGGTGCTCCCCGGAGCACAAGTGGGAGGGGCACAACTGCTGTGGACCTTCACCTCGGACGATGAGATACGCTCGTCGCCGCTGTGCGAGCGTGGAGTGGTACTCTTCGGGTCGTACGATACATACCTGTACGCATTGAACGCCAAGAGCGGCGATTTCCTATGGAAAGGGTCAACCAAGGCGGGTATTTGCTCAACACCGACGTTGTACGGCGAGCTGGTGTTGATAGGCTCGGAAGACAACTACTTGTACGCCTTCGATGCCAGGCGCGGCACGACGGTGTGGACGTACAGGAGCGGGGCGGCTGTGCGCTCGTCGCCTAAAGTGCACAAGGACATGCTGTATATAGGCTCGGACGACCAGTACATCTACGCGTTGCAAGCCGACACGGGGCAGGTGGCGTGGAAGTACCGCACGTGGAACTTCGTGCGCTCGTCCGCCGCCTTCGCACATGGGCTGGCATTTGTCGGGTCGTCGGATGGGAACCTGTATGCGCTAGACGTGCTGAACGGCACGTTGCGCTGGAAGCTGCACACGCTGGGGGCGATCATCAGCACGCCGCTGGTGGTGAGAAACAACGTGATCGTAGGCTCGATGGACAACTACGTGTACGCGGTTGACGCGGACACGGGCTTCACTTCGTGGCGCTACGAGTGCCAGCGGTCGGTATCTTCGTCGCCCGCGATGGCTGGGGAGCGGGTGATCTTCGGGTCGTCCGACGGCTTCCTCTATTGTCTCGATGCGCACAATGGGCGCGTGCTGTGGAACTTCGACACCAGCAGCCAGATAACGTCATCGCCGAAGGTCTCGCTCGTGAACGATGCGGTCTACTTCGGCGCGGGTAATAACTACGTTTATTCGCTCGATATCAGTACGGGCGAGGAACGCTGGAAGTATAAGACGCGAGGCCCGGTGGTGTCTTCACCTGCTATAGAAGATGGGATAGTGTACGTTGGCTCGCTCGATAGGAAGCTGTATGCGTTGGCGGTCTAGTTGTCGGTTGTCGGTTGTCGGGTGTGAGTTGTGGGTGGGAGGTAGTCAGTGGGCGGTAGTCGGTAGTTGGTTACTTATGACCTGCTGACAACTGACAACCGACAACTGACAACTCGTGGAGGTATTATGGCAAAACTGGTGATCATCCATGTGTTGAACGAGGACCCGATCCTGGCAGAGGTGGAGGAGTTGCCGAAGCCAACCGACCAGTTCCTGGAGTTTACCAACCCCAAGCGGCGGGATGGGAAGCCGATCCCGTATGTGACGACGGGGGCAAAGTCGTTCATGTTCCCCTGGCATCGACTCTCATTCGTGGAGGTGATGACCACGGAATCGGAGCGTAGCGAGACCATTGAGTTCTTCCGCGAGGATCGTTAGAGGTGGGGGACGAAGGACGGTAGACGGTGGACGGTGGACGGTGGACGGTAGACGGTAGTCATGCGTCCCTTACGTTTTATGTCTTACGTTTTATGCTCCTACCGTCCAC
>JBAURA010000670.1:0-3885 GCA_049580985.1 Chloroflexia bacterium | reverse complement strand
GTCGCATAGCGACCGGCTTCTTGCTTGCTGTGGATCAGGCTTTTACGATGGAAATGCGATCGCCCATGTTTGCGCGGCCTTCTTTGAGGACGGTGCAGAGGAGGCCACGGCGGTGCATCATCTGCTTGGTCATGAGGCGGTGGTAGAACTGGAGGTTGACGCAGGGGTCGTTCTGGCCTTCGACGCGGAGGATGACTTTGGGTTCGCCTGTTTCATCTAGGATGTGTACCTGGTCGCCCGCGGTGAGGTCGCCGAGGTCGCCCAGGCCTTTGGTGAGGATGTTTTCGCCCATGCCGCCGGGGGGAACGGTGTCGGCTGGGATGCCGATGGCTTCGCAGGCGGCGCGGGTGGCTTCGACGCCGAGGACTGTGATGGGGCGGGTGTTGGGGAGGGTCATGCGGCGGCTTGTGGAGTAGCGGGTTTCGCCGTAGTGACGGTCGCCGGGGATGCCCCAGGTGGTGATCTCGGCGCTGGGGTGTTGTGTCTTGCCCACGCCGTTGATTAGCCCGGGGCTGTAGGCTATGGCGATGATGGTGCCTGTGCGGATAGTGCCTGTGCGGGTGGATTGGGTGGCGGGGGTGGATTGCGCTGTGTCTATGTCAAGGGACATTGTTTGCTCCTATTAGGTTTCAGTTTCCGGGTTGTCTTCAGGTCGGTGCTGTGGAAATTGGACATTGTGATAGATGTCGCTGAGGGCGATCTCGCTACTGATGGAGCTCAACTGGATTACATCGTTCAACTCGTTCAAATCATTGAGAACCCAGAAGGTGTTGTGTCGCCGGTATTGTTCTACATGTACTTCGTCAATTGAAATCAGGATGTATTCGCTAAGTGAAGTTAGCTTACGGTAGTTAACGAATTTAGCTCCTCGGTTGACGGCTTGGGAAGCAGGGGTAGGTATCTCAAGAATAAGCAGGGGGTTCTTTATTGCGTGATCATTTGGGTGCTCTAGCTGACATTCGGATGCGATGACCATTACGTCTGTATGGGTTCTAAAACCGACCTCTTCGATCCATAACGCTGTTTCTGCACCAAAGACCTGGTAAGGCTTATTCGCAACAGCGCTAGTAATTATGTGCAAGAGGCTGGTGGCGATGGTGTCGTGCGCGGCCTGTTCTTCTGGGGTAGTTATCGAGCGGATCTTAGGGTGCAGAGGGTATATTCGGCCATTGAGGTATTCGCTTTTGTATTGGGCCTGGCGCTCTAGGGCGAGGTATTCTTCGGGTGTGTACAGTTCGTTTGGTAGGGCCATTTCTAGTTCCCTAAACTGTGATGTTGGTCCACAAATCGGCAGGGGCAAAACGGGAAAGATGCCCAACGTTGGTAGTTGCTATTACCTTTTCAGCAACTTCGAGCGTCAGTACCTGCCCGAGTAGTATCATATCACCATCGATTGTTCTATCGCCAGCGGTCGGTTGTCCATGCTGACGAGCTTGTGCCCATAATAAAGCGGCTTGCCGCATAGCGTTGGTGTTGAGAGGAAGATACTCCAGGAGTGCTGCCAGGGAGTCTAATTTCGCAAGCCCATGGAGTTTGTTGGCGCGTAGTAACTCGCGGCGGACTTCATAGTCGGCGATCTCCGGTACGATAATACGGGCATTTTTAAGAATAAGAGATTGGAGCCATTGAGCGCATGAGGTGCTTTGTGGGGATCGTTTTGGGTTCGTGACCAAGCCGAGCGGACCTGCGTCCAAGATAACTACGAGGCTCACCAGGTCACGCCCTCTAACTCGGGTGGAAACAACCGACGATCCGACAGACGGTCTTCGTCAATGGCCTGGATCAGGAAATTGCCTGTTTCTCTTTGATCTGAGTTATCGCCATCTATCCAAGACTGTAGGAGAGCAATCAGTTCTTCCTTACGATTCTGAGCCGGAAGGTGCTTGGCGAGCAATTGCAAGGCATACTGGTCTGCGGGGAGGCCCTGTTCTTCGGCTCGTTGTAGGAGACGTTGTTCCAGTTCTGGCGGTAAGTTTAGCGTCAAGGTCATAGGCAATCTCCCATGCAGTGTATATACCTCATTATAGCATGTAAGCGAAGGAGCCGGGCGTATGATGCCCGGCTCCACATTCGAGAGGGTGGCCTAGTACATGTCGAGGTAGCGGTCTAGCTCCCACTGGGTGACGCGCATGCGGAACTCGTTCCACTCTTCGGTCTTGGCTTCGAGGAGGCGGTCGGTGATATGGTCGCCGAGGGTCTCGCGGACGAGGTCGCACTTCTCCATCTCGCCGAGGGCTTCGTGGAGGGAGCCTGGGAGGGTCTGGATGTTGCGGCGGCGGCGCTCGTTCTCGTCGAAGTGGTAGAGGTTCTCTTCGACGGGATCTGGGATGTCGAGGTCGTTCTCGATGCCGTCGAGGCCGGCGCGGACCATGACGGCGAAGGCGAGGTAGGGGTTGCAGGTGGGGTCGGGGCAGCGCAGCTCGATGCGGGCGGCGGCGGTCTTGCCGGGGCGGTTCTTGGGGACGCGGATGAGAGCGGAGCGGTTGACGCGCGCCCAGGAGATGTAGACGGGGGCCTCGTAGCCGGGGACGAGGCGCTTGTAGGAGTTGACCAGGGGGGCGAGGACAGCGCACATGCCACGGGCGTGCTTTAGCTGGCCGGCGATGTACTTCTTGGCGATGGTGGAGAGGCCGTAGTCGGGGTCGTCCTCGTTGGCGAAGAGGTTGCCGTGCTCGCCTTCGATGTCGGAGAAGGACTGGTGGGTGTGCATACCAGAGCCGTTGATGCCGAAGATGGGCTTGGGCATGAAGGTGGCGTGGAGGCCGTGGGTAGCGGCGATGGCTTTGAGGGTGTATTTGAGGGTAACGGCGTTGTCGGCGGTGGAGAGGGCGTTGTCGTACTCGAAGTCGATCTCGTGCTGGCCGCGAGCTACCTCGTGGTGGGAGGTCTCGACCTTGATGCCCATGCCTTCGAGGGCGTTGACCATGTCTTTGCGGACGTTGGCGCCCATGTCGCCGGTGAGGTCGAAGTAGCCGCCTACGTCGTGGGTGGCGGAGGCGATGTCGCCGATGGTGTCTTTGAATAGGAAGAACTCAAGCTCGGGGCCGGTGTTGAACTTGTAACCGAGGTTGGCGGCGTAGTCCATGGCGCGAGCGAGGACCATACGGGGGTCGCCCTCGAAGAGGTCGCCGTTGGGGTTGTAGACCCAGCAGATGGCGCGGGCGGTGGACTCGTCGGCGCGCTCCCATGGCATGATGGCCCAGGTGGAGAGGTCGGGGACGAGGAACATGTCGGACTCGGCGATGCGGGCGAAGCCCTCGATGGAGGAGCCGTCGAACCACTTGCCGCTGATGCAGGCGTCCTCGAACTGGTGGAGGGGGATGGCGACGGACTTGACGATGCCCATGAGGTCGGTGAATTGGAGGTTGACGAAGCGGACCTTCTCTTTTTCGGCCTGGGCGATGATCTTGGAGACTTCGCTTTGCTTGTTGCCGGCGGACTCGGGGGTCCAGCGGCGGGTGCGGGTGGGGGTTGGTCTGAGTAGCTCTTGAACCATGTTGGTGTTCTCCTTTTCGGACATTTCCACAAAAATAATGTAGGCGAGTATTATGCTCACCTACTGAGGCCAGTATAGCATTGTGGAAAAGTGTTGTCTATGTGCTGGATGTAGAAGTATGAGTGTATATATTGTGTAAACGTCCGAAAAGGTTAAGGAAGTCACCGCAGAGAGCGCGGAGAAATTTTGGATTTTAGGTATGGAGGGGAGGGTGCATGGGGCTGGTGTGGTCCTGTGCACCCTATTCCTTGTTGTTTCCTTTGTTATTCAGTTGTTGCCGGGCAGAGGGCGGACACGTGGGTCCGCCCCTACACGGTCATAGGTGGCTGATAGGGAGGGGTGTCCCTATGGCGCAACTGGAGCGTGTTCCGCGTGGGCAACAGGAGCCT
>JBAURA010000669.1:0-3913 GCA_049580985.1 Chloroflexia bacterium | reverse complement strand
GAACCCACCCACCAACACGTTCCAGGATGTGCCGGTAGGCTCGACCTTCTTCCGGTGGATAGAGACGGCGTACTCGCACCACATCCTGTCAGGCTATCCGTGCGGGGTATCCCCGACGTTGCCGTGCGTACCGCCAGGGAACAAGCCGTACTTCATACCTGGGGCAGACGCCACCAGGGCGCAGATCAGCAAGATCACGTTCCTGGCGGTGACGTATCCGCCTAAGAGGTAGGTTCCAAGAAGCATAAAGAATTGGGGGCCGCTGAGCGGCCCCCAATTCTTTATGCTTTTTTGCTTGTTCGAAGTAAGCCCTTTGCGCTTTGCGCGTCAACCACGAGGAGGGAAGACACCCTGCATAGCTATGCAGTAGTTCAGCGTCAAGTAGGGCATCATGTTGTTGTGTGGCAGGCTGCTACCGGCTAAACCGAGGGCCTGGATATTTAACGGCACTAGATTCTGGTTGGTCGTGGTCTGGTATAAGGAGGCCCCGACCGACCTGGCGAGTAGCTCGCCATTCGGGCTTGGGTCTTCTCCGGGTTGGTTCGAGCTCAATTGCGCGTGGGAGTGGACGGGGATCTCCGAGTTCAAGAGCGTTACATTCGGGTCCCCACCCTGCTGCCCTATGAAGTAATCTGACAGCCCTGGGCCTTGTCCCTGCGCAATAGGGCCGCTCCCCTGCATATTGGGGAGCGCGAAGGTGGACTGCCCATTTCCACCGTAGAAGGTTCCTATCAGTGAGAAGAGGGCGGTGTTCTGGCTGATGGGCAATATTTGCCCGTCACAGAACGCCCAGCCTGTGGGCGCGAAATTGCACGCCCAGATCCGAATTTCCGCGACGAATGGACTGCTCATAGTTGCCTCCTTACTCTATGACGGCGTCGGGTATATGCCGAATAGAGATATGATAAAGGTGATGCACAGATACGGTTGGATGTTGGTATGCGATTGGCTGCCGCCATCCGGCGATACAGCCTGGTTGAACATGGGAGTGTTGCCGGGAAAACCGGAGATGTACGGCGTATAGCTGGGCGTCTGCGCCAGCACGTTGTTGCCTGCGTTGGCGGTCGATGCATTGTTGTTGCTGGCGATCAAGGCGTGGGTGTGCCCCGGTATCTGGTTGGTGTTGAGAGTGACCGCCTCTACGCCGGAGGCCTCCCCAATTGTGAAGGTAGTACCACTACCGGTACCCATGTGGATGGGGAACCTGCTTCGCAGGTCGGGCAGCGCGAAGGTCTCTTGCCCATCGCCACCGTAGGTCGTGCCTATCAAATTGAAGAGCGCCTCGTTCTCGGAGATCGGCATCAATTGACCCTGGCAAAGCGCCCAGCCCGCCGGGGCAAAGGTGCCCCCAAACATCCTGATCTCGCCGATATATGGATCGGACATGGTTAACCCTCCTTTAGTTTCTTGATGGGAATGCGCCCTGGAGGGCGATGCAGAAGTTCAGAACGAGGAATGGCTGCATGTTGTCGTGCGGCTGACCTCCGCCAACGGACCCTATACTGGCCGGCGACATCGCCACCAGGGCATTATCGGGTAGCGGCCTGTAGCTCAGGTTGAGGGGGCTGCCCAGCACAGCGCCGGTCGAGTTAGGGTTATCGCCCTGGGATGACGAGGCGCTGAGCACGTGGTTATGGGTCGGCATCTCGCCGGTCTTGATCGTGTGCACCATCTCGCCGCCCGCCTGGCCCTCTATATACCCGGCCCCCATGTGTATAGGCACCCTCCCCTGTAGGTTCGGGAGGGCAAAGGTGGTCTGCCCATTTCCCCCATACATAGTGCCAAGCAGGGAGAAGAGGGCCTGGTTCTGGTTGATGGGTAAGAATTGCCCATTACACATGGCCCAACCCTTGGGCGCGAAGTTGAAACTCATGATCCGTACTTCACTTAGATAAGGTGTACCCATAAAGCATCTCCTTTTCACGAGTTATTTTGTTGTGGGGGTCACGAGCGTTGCTGATGTTGGTTACCACCACAGTCAACCACTCTGAGATAGTAGCCCATCCCAGCAAACGTTCCCCATCATATAGCCGGTAGTGCTAGCTCTAAACTTCAAGCCATGACCGAAACGCGCCCCAGATAGGAGTCTCGATCGGTTATGGATGGTCACTCAAGGCATGACACTACAGCGCTTAGTGTACATCAAGAGCAAGCAATAGGCCCTCATATTACACGAGGATACTTGATACTGTCAAGGTATTTTGCGCCTGATCTGTAGAAAAGAACTCAAACGTTTTGGTTGTGTCCGGCCGCGAGCAAATCGTGTCGGGCCAGATATGATGACTTTACTCTGTTTCTGAGACTAGGTGCTTGTAGTCAAGCGATTTGTATGCTACCATATTCTTGTTTACTTACACACTTGTTTACTTCAATATATAGGATTACCAAAAATGAACACCACAGTTACTAAATTCGGTGCTATCGGAATACGGATACGTAAAGCCCGCAAGGAGCAGGGCCTCACCCAGGAGCAGCTTGGCTCTCCCCAATTCACAAAGGGTTATATAAGCGCGTTGGAACGTGGCTCGGTACGGCCGTCCTTGAAAGCGCTGGAGTTCATCGCAAATCGGCTCGAACTTCCACTTGCCTATCTCGTGGCGGTAGCGCAGGAAAGCGACGGCAATAGCGACCGAGACCGCGAACTGGAATCGGTGCAAGAAGAGCTAAATTACCGCTACAATTACGCGCATATGCTTATCAGAGAAGCCGGTAACGATAGCCTCGAGGAGGCCCTGACACTGATCCAGGCAGCGGAAGAGAGTGCCAGGGCTTACCAATACCGGCTGCCGGCGCGTATACGGTATCGCGCGCCTTATCTGCGCGGGCAAGCATATTTGAAGGCGGACGAACCGGGGCCGGGCATACACGAGCTTGAGCAGGCGCTCGCCGCAACGCTGAGCGGCCCAGGTAGCCCCGATCCATATGCCGAGGCGATGGCGCGTAATACGCTTGGCCTCGCTTTTTACGAATGGAACAAGCCGAAGTCTGCCTATGAGCAGCATGCAATGTGCTTGCGGACCATCGAGACTGGGGCGGTAAAAGATCCTCAACTGCATCTAAGCGTGCTTCATAACCTGGCTAACGACTATATGGCTCTCAACGACCAAGAGCATGCCAAAGAAGCGTACAGGAAGGCTCTCGCTTACGCTGATGACGTGGACGGACCCGAGCGACAAGCGCAAATCTATTGGGATTTGGCTACGAAGCTCAGGGCCGCCGACGATTGGGAGGGAGCCAAGATGTACGCCACGCAGGCGCTGCACGTCTTTGAGGCAGTGGATACCTGGACCTCCGCCGCCAGCATGTGCATACATCTTGGGAGGATGTTATCCGGCGAGAAAAGATATGGTGAGGCACGTGAGTTACTCAGGCAAGCCGAACCGCTGCTGAAGGGCACCAACAATACAGCTCTCCTCGGCAGCCTCTACTCTGAATACGCCGATCTTGATCGACGAGAGGGAAACCTGGAACAGGCAGCGCAGTGGGCTATGCGTAGCCTTGAATTATTAGGGGTAGCTGTAAGCGAAGCTGATGCCGAAATCAGAGGAGGGGCCGGAAAAGAGAGGGAGCTCGGCAAGAGAGGTAATACTAAAGCCAAACATGGTGGAAGAAGGGGCATGGTAGGAAGTCCAGATTATCCAAACGCCAACCTGGCAGGCAGCCAGGCAGAGGCATTGCATAGCACCGCTCTCATCGAGGAAGCGTTGGGAAACCTGGCTAAGGCAGACGAATACTTCGAGCAAGCGCTAAAATTGGCCGAGGAAGCAAGTCTCTCGGAGATCCTACGGATGGTCAGCTACAGTTACGGAGAAGCCCTGCGAACGCGGGGCGCATTCGAAAAGGCAGCGAAATATTATCGGCTGGCAGCACAAGCGGGGCTATTACCTTCTATGAAGAGCGATAGATCCTCATA
>JBAURA010000668.1:0-1945 GCA_049580985.1 Chloroflexia bacterium | reverse complement strand
ATTATATGACGTTTGGGTGGATGATACGACGCTCCTGGCGACGGTGGAGCCTCTACAGGACCTCCTTTGCCGGGCAGCAGAGGCTGGGGGGGCGACTATTCTGCACAGCCACTTCCACCAGTTCAATCCGCACGGGGTGACGGGTTTCATCCTGCTGGCCGAGTCTCATATCTCTATCCACACCTGGGTCGATGAGGGCTTCGCCGCCCTCGACATCTTCACCTGCGGGCCGATGAACACCGACAAAGTGCTCGAAGCGATACGCGACGGCCTCAAGCCCCGCCACGCCAGCGTGCGCCGCATCTTTCGGGGAGGGGATTCGGGGCCGGGGCTGTGAGCGGACGGTGGACGGTGGACGAAGAACCGCGTAAAACGTAAAACGTAAAACGTAAAACGTAACTGTTACCGTCTACCGTCTACCATCTACCGTCTACGGTCCTTCGTCATCACGTATCACCTATGACTGACGCGCAAGAAATCCGCAATCCGCAATCCGCAATCCGCAATTCGGTCAAGTGTGTTGTGTGGGACCTGGACAATACGCTTTGGACTGGGGTGGCGGTTGAGGGTGAGGTGGCTGCGGCTCCTCCTGCGCCCGATCCGTCGTTGCTGGGCGTGATAGAGCAATTGGAGGCGCGGGGGATCGTGAGCAGCGTGGCTAGCAGGAACGATCCATCTATACGCGAGCTTCTGCTGTCGCACCCTGATTTGAAGGAGCATATCGTCGCGCCGCAGGTTGGCTGGGAGCCGAAGAGCGACGCGCTCCGGCGGATCGCCGAGCGCCTGAACATCGGCCTGGAGGCCCTGGCTTTCGTGGATGACAGCCCGTTTGAGCGCGCCGAGGTGGCCTATATGCTGCCGCAAGTGCTTGTGCTGTCGCCAGATGAGTTGAGGGCCGCGCTGGAGTCGCCCGCCTTCAACCCCTCATCGGCTACCGAAGAGAGCGCCCGGCGGGCCGAGATGTACCGGCAGGAAGAGACGCGACGGGAGGCCGAAGCGTCGTTCCAGGGGAACCGCGCCGGGTTCCTCGCCTGGTGCGATATGCGCCTCAGTATAGCGCCCGCGCAAGAAGCCGACCTGCCGCGCATATGCGAATTGACCGAGCGCACCCACCAACTGAACTCGACGGGCCGCCGCTATTCCGAAGAGGAGATACGCGAGCGCATGGACGATCCGCGCCGGCTGGTGTTGGTGGCCCGGCTCACCGACCGCTTCGGGGACTATGGCATTATCGGCGCTGCCCTGGTCGATACGCAGCCTCCCTGGCCCCAGGAGGTGTGGCTTATCGAGCTGGTTATGCTCTCGTGCAGGGTGGAGGGGCGTGGAATCCCGGCTGCCATGCTGCGCTGGATCATGGGGGAGGCGCGGCAGGCCGGTATGAAGGGTTTGCGCGCGGTCTACCAGGCGCACGAGCGTAACCTGCCTATTCGCCTCCTCTTCCGCCAGCTTGGCTTCAAGAAAGTAGCGGGTGAGAGCTTGGTGACCGTCGCCCGCGACCTATCCGAGGCCTTGCCGCCCTTCCCCGAATGGCTGAACGTGACGAGTGATACGCGAAACGCGAAACGCGAAACGTAAAACGTAAGGGACGGAACCGCCAAGATGCCAAGAGCGCCAAGTTACGCCAAGATTATTGATTATGGAATTCACGTATCACGTATTGCGGATGTATGACACATGACACATGACGCATAATGCAGGAGCGATAGATTTGCGGGTGCGGGAGTTGCTTGCTCGCGTGCTCGATATGCCTTTGGAGCGAGTGCGGACTCTGCCTGAGGAGACGCCTCTCTTTGGGAGCGGACTGGCGCTCGATTCGCTTACGGGCCTTCAGCTTCTGACTGGGGTGGAGCAGGAGTTCGGCGTGGACATCGCCGCCGAGGACCTCAACCTGGACAGCTTGCAGAGCGTGGGCACGTTGGTGGGCTATTTGTCGTCGGTGGTCCAC
>JBAURA010000667.1:0-7726 GCA_049580985.1 Chloroflexia bacterium | reverse complement strand
CAGGATCACGACGATAGCGATGAGGACGAGGATCAGGGCGTACTCTACCAGGCCCTGGCCTTTCTTCTTCAACTGCTCAAGCTTAGCGCGCATTGTGTTTGCCTCCAATTAGATAATTGCTTTGGATAATCTTCTTCGAAGGCCGCTCAGAAACAACACTCTGTAAAGCCTTCTCTGATACTATAGGGGAGGGGACGCGCAAAGCCTATAGCCAAGTGGTACTGCTAGCGATTTGTTAGACTAGCAATATAGTCATACTACTTTGGCCGGTACTTTCGAGGTGCTGTTGGGCCAAAACGAAGAGCCTACCGATATGGTAGGCTCTTGCTCGCTGTAGAAGATGATCTTGGGATAATTGCCGGAGGAAAGAAAGATAAAACCTGACTAGTGGGTGATTTGTAGTTGTGGTTTGTGCTCCTCTTTAACTCTTGTTATCAAGGCGCAGGAAAGCCGCTGCTGATTTTCGAGTAGAGGCCGGAGAAGACCTGCTGGCCGATGAAGGTGAGTATTGCGAGGATAACTATGGCGATCATGACGATGATCATAGCGTATTCGACCAGCCCCTGCCCTTTTGCACGCAACAGGTTACGCAACCTCCGCCTCGTCTTGTCCCGAGGTTTGTTAGCGCCCAGCTTCACGTTGTTAACCCCCTTCCTGCAGACTGCCGCCTGCACAGCTTTGTAGGGTGAAGTACCCCACCCTTAATATAGCCTTATTTGCCTTTGATGGTAATATCCGCATTGGTTATCTTGCCTGGGTACAAAAGTACTCTGCTTTGCATGGTACGGAGGTACTACGTGATACGTGAAGACGATAGACGATAGACGATAGACGATAGTTGGCATATATCTTACGTATCACGTATCACGTATCACGCCGCCATCTCGGCGGGCAGGTTGGCGACTACGCGTGTGCCTTTGCCCGGCGCTGTGTCTATGTTTAGCTGGCCTCCAAACATTTCTACCCGTTGGCGCATGGTTGCCAGGCCTCGGAACTTGGGGTTGCTGAGCCTGGAGTCGTCGGCGGTGAAGCCCGAGCCGTCGTCCTCTACGTTCACCGACACCACTTCGCCGTTCACGTCGATGGAGACCTGGGCGTGCGTGGCGTGGGCGTGCTTGGCGACGTTGGTCAGGGCTTCCTGCACGATGCGGAAGAGGGCGACCTCTATCTGGCTCGGAAGCCTGCCGCCCATGCCGTTGATCGTGACGCCCACCTCGATCTTGAATTTGTCGGTGAACTGCTGCACGTAGCGGCGCAGGGTCGGTTCCAGGCCGAGGTCGTCCAGGATCATGGGGCGCAGGTCGAAGATGAAGCGGCGGGTATCCTGGAGGGTGGTGTTGACTACATTCTTGAGGCCCACCAGCTCGCTCTTGGCACGAGCGGGGTCCACATCGAGCAAGCGCTCGCAGATCTCGGCGCGGAGCACCAGGTTGGTCATCGTCTGCGCGGGGCCATCATGGATCTGGCGCGACACGTACAGGCGCTCGTCCTCCTGGGCCTGGATTACCTGGCCCAGCATGGCCTTATTGTTCGCGCTCTCTTCGCCCGGATATAGCTCGGGACGCGGGTTGAGCGGGCCTGAGCCGCCCCCTTTCATCATGGTCATCCCGCCGGGGTTGAAGTCTTCGGGGACCGATTGGAGGAGGCCGGTGAAGCGCCCGATGCGCTGTTGAAGCATCCTCATGCTGTTGCGCTTGGCCTCCAACTGCTCTACCTGGGCGCGCATCATAAAGAGGCGCATCTGTATCTCGTGGGCCGAGTTGTAGATCGTCTTCATGTCGGTGCGGCTGTAGTTGTCCAGGTTAAGCTCCATGTCGCGCACGCGGTTGGTCATGCCAAGCTCGCGCTGAGCCAGCTTCTCCACTTCGCCATTGGTCTGGCGGAGGAGCATCTCTATCTCGCTCTGTTCGCGTCCCAGCGCCTCGGACTCCACCCTGGACTCGCCCAGCACCTGGCTTACCTTGGTGCGAAACTCGTCGGTGGCGGAGCCAGTGCGCGCAGGTGCCGAGTCTTGCATGGTGCCATCGGGCGATTGTGCGTTTCTTGACATATGTCTTCCTCTTAGCTTCTGCTGGTAGTCTTGTGTGTATTGGGCAGGCGCGTGGGTTGCCCATATGGGTTCTGTTCTAATCTTAGCGGGGATACGGGCGATGGACAATAAATCTTTTGTACCGATTCGTATGAGTGTTTAGTCCTATTATTGGATTAGAGGTATATACCCAAATACGACTGCTACCGGGTGAACACCAGCCCTTGCTTGTCCTCGTAGACCTTATGCCACGTGGGCGATTGGGTGAGGAAGGGCAGCAGATCGGCCTGGAAATCTTTGTTGAGGACGAGGGTGCGTGCGCCATAGTGGTCGAGGGTCTGTTGCCAGTCGGCACGGCCCCTGGAGATAGAGAGATAGTCGCGCCACACTTGCACCTGCCGCGCCTCGAAGCGCCCGTCAATGAATAGCTGGTACCGGGGGTAAAGCTCCCATTCCAGGTAGCCTCCCCACTCCATGTAGTTGAAGATGGGGGCGGGCACGCTGCCCGATTTGAGGAAAGCGGCCAGTTTGGCAGGCGTGCTCTCAGCCAATGCCTCTTTCGCGTGAGCCGGCACCAATGGGTTGGCCTGTCGCCATAGGGGGGTATAAAGCACGGCACCCACCAGGAGGATAGCTACCAGGGCCAGGTTCAAGGGGTAAAGTTCCGAGTTAGTTGTCGGTTGTCGGTTGTCGGTTGTCGGTTCTTCTGCCGTGCGTCTTTCGTCTTTCGTCTTTCGTCGCGCCTCGGCCCAGAAGGCGAAATTGGTTGCGATGATGGGGGCGGTGACCCAGCCCCACCACATGACATTGCGGAGGGATGTAAGGGCGAGGTAGCCAAAGGCACCGATCAAGAGTATTTCGGTCGGGCGCAGGCGACGCTTGCCCAGGTAGATGGAAGTCAGTAAGACGGCGACTTGGAGGATGAAGAGCTGGCCCGTGCCGGTGTAGATGGTGGGGGATTGCCACTCGGCGTTGAGGGCGCGGGCGATGGGGTCGTTGGTGGCGGCGAAAAAGTAGCTGTAGATACCTGCTGTGTAGGGATTGAGGAGACTGGCGAGGCCAGCCAGGGCGAACCATAGCGTTTGCCAGCCAGCGGCGCGGGAGCGGAACCATGCACGCCCTTCTTCGCTCCTGACCTTTTCAAGCAAGGTTCCGAAGCCGTAGATGCCGAGCATGGCCACGCCCAGGAAGAAGGAGCCGTGGACGTTCACCCACAAGATCATGATCGGGACGAGCAGGGGGAGCCACTTCGAATCTGTATCCTTGCGTTCGAGCAGGAAGAGGAAGGCGACGAAGGGGAGGAAGGCGAATAGCTGAGGCCGCATGCCGTAGTTGGTCCAGGCGGCGAAGTAGGCGACTATGGTGGCGACTGAGCCTGCGCGCAATGAGCCGGAGCGCCACGTGCAAAGCCAGAGCAGCAGGCCGACGGTGGCGGTGATGATCAGGGCGCGCACTGTGAGCAGGAGATAGGGCGAGACTGAGAAGGCCCAGTAGAATAGGAGTTGCGACCCCCACTGCGGGTTGGAATACGGCTCGCGCACGGGCGACCAGGTGAGCACGTCGGTGCCGAGGAACCTGCCCGTCTGCATCATGATCTCGCCGCTCTTTACGTTCCACCAGAAGTCGAATGGCTCGATGACGTCAATACTGGCGGCGAACCACGCGATAGCGAGCGGGATGATGGCCCACAGGTGGGCCTTCTTAATTCGGAATGTGGAATGCGGAATGACCGCGAGATCGGCCTGGTCGGCGGGCGCGGTGGTAGGTAGAGAGGTGGCTGTGCTACTCATGCTACGATTGTAGCAGCGGGTCAGCGCGGTTGGAATGAGATTATTGTAAGGTGCGATGCTAGTACCATTGTGAATGGCATCGGCATTTTCGCTTGCGTCAAGCTTGCATTAGCCGTTTTATGAAGTTGGCGTCTCGATAGACAAGCTCTACACTCTTGAACCGCTTGATGAGCGCGTTCGTTTGCGCGTATGCGTATTGGAGGGCAGGAGCTTTTACTCTATACTCGCCTCTGAGCTGCTTGATCATGAGTTCCTGGCGGCTATAGATAATCAGGCGATAGCTCGACGTATTCCGGCCCGTGCCCGTTATTTTATCCGCAATATAGGTCAAAGCATGGACAAGGGTGCTGTATTCTGCTTCGTCATTACCTTGCTTCTCGGGAGAGTCCAGGCTATAGGTCCGGTTTTTCCCACTCTTGGTCCATAGCCTGTAGTCACCTTTGCGCGGGCCAAGGTTTGGATGCCCACCGTCAACGACGTGTGTGTACAGCGCCAGCAAATAATCGGCATTGCCTATCAATTGAGCAACATCCACAACTTTGTCTGAAGCTACCTTAAGCGATGCTTGATCCGGCATCTCCTGTCCCGTTGCTTGCTGGGCCGCACGATAGCGTAAGTATTGATTCTCGTCGAAGTTGAAAGCGGCTTGAGTGGCGAGTTCGTCGGCGCTTTCGTTGAACGAGTTGCCGGAATGGCCGCGAACCCACTTCATCGCGGCGTCAGGCTGTTGCCTGGTCAATCGATCCAAGATCGGCCACAAATCCGTGTTCTTTTTCCTTTGCCACGTGCCGTTCGCGCAATTCATCGCGTACTGGCTGTCTGTCCACACCGTAATTTGGCGCGCCGCGCAACCCAGCAGGCTCAGCTGGCACAAGGCTTCATAAGCCGCCAGTAGTCCTGCAATCTCTGCCCGGTTGTTGCTCGTCTTGGGGTCAGTGGTGCGTTGCTCTATATATCCGCCGAGGTCTAAACGCGCTACGGGCTGGGGACGGTCCGGTATAGACTCATCAAGCTCACGGTCGAAGCCCAGGACTATGGCGGCAAATCCGCAAGGGCCTCCAGGGTTACGGACGGGAGCAGAGCCGTCGGTGTAGACTTCTATGTACCCGCATTTACTGAACGCTGTCCATAACGCTTGCTCATTATCCAGGCTGTTTCTGATAGATCGTTGTACCACTTCCCATTCCTGAATCATAATTCTCCTCTCATCGAGTCCGGGCAACACAGATTGGCCCATTGTCGGATGGTTACGCCGATTAACCTTGATCTTGCTGCGCATGTTACCTTTTGGTGTTACATGTGTCATTCTGAGATTGCGAAGAATCCGATGGGCCGAGATGGTGTTCGGGGCCAAAGATAAAGCTTACCTGAGACAAGATCCCTCCCCACCAGATTCTTCGCTTCGCTCAGAATGACAAAGGGTAAGGAGTCGGCTTCCTTGCCACATTGTTGTTAGCGAAGTACTGATTGGTGAGCAGCGAAACTGATAGACGGTGCCTAGAAGTCGAACTTCTCTTCTTGAGTAGAGGCGTTGGCGTTCGGATTGTTGGGTTCTTCGTCTTCGACGTTGTTTTGCACCCTAATGCGCTTGAGGGTCATGGTCAGGTCGCCGGATGCGTTGGCGAAGGCTTCCTCGAGGATCTTTCGGAGGGCGTTTTTGGCCTCGCGTGTGAAGTTTTGCGCGGGCGGTCGGTCGCCTTCTACGTAGATCAGGGCTGACAGGTATATGCCTTTGCGTATAGTGGGCCTGCCTTGCCTGGGATAATTAGCGGGTAGTCCCGCGGGCGGTGGTGGCAGCGCCTTCTGGTGCTCCTGGCTTGTTTCGTCAGGCGCGCCTGTAGCGCTGTCACTAATATCCTCCGCGCCTAGAGTTTGTTGGGGCTGTGTAGTAGTTTCTTCCTGAGCTGATTTAGTGGTGGGCATGCCTGCCTCGCCCTGGGGCTTATCTTTTGTTGCCATATGCGTACCTCGATACAAGCTCTTTGTCCGGGTCGTAAAGCTCGGCTATGTCGCCGCTATTGCTCCAGATGGCGCGGCTGGCATGGAAGCTAAACTCGCCGGGGGCGAGGTCGGTCTTGTTGGTATAGACGCGGATCGTCTGCCCTGGCTGCATGCTGTAGCTTTCCCACTTGTACTCGGCTTGGCCGGTGGTGTCTTGTAACTCCCAATCGGTGATTTCTACAGGTTCAGCGCCGGTGTTGGTGATCGCGACGTACTCGTCCGGCTCCTCGCGTCCTTGCGTTCCATCGTAGAAGATCGTCGTTATCCGCACCACCTTGTTGTTCTGCACGGTGGTGTCACTTACCGGGGGCGTGGTGGCGGTAGGCACGGGTGTGATGTCGAGGGGGGTATCGCCGCCTATGCTCGCTCTGATGCCGGTCGTGCCGCTATCCAGGGGTGTCCACTCGCCGAATTGCATGGTCTCGATCTGCATGACGGGGTGTATCTCCCAGATGGTGCCGCGTGTCTTGCCTATCTGGTCGGGGTGTTCAGGGTCCATCATCACCCACCCGCTTATACGCACGCGCTCCTTGTTCCTGGCGATAGTGTTTATGCGCGAGATGGTCCACTGGGGGTGGACCGCCATGACCCTGGGAGTGGTCTCGATCACGACCGACGACTCGCGCCCGATGTCGGCGCCGGCGGCCAGCCAGATGTGAAAGTCAACGTCCTCCACCGAGCGGCAGTTGCACGTTTCGGGGCCTTGCTTTTTGGCTGAGATGAGGTAGCCTTCCAGTTGGATGGGGGTGCCTTCGTAGCGTGCTACCTCCTCTTTGTCGGCTTCCGACCACCGCGAACGGGGCCTGCCTTCGATGGCTTCGGGCCAGGGGATAGAGAGGAGAGTTTGCGCCGTCACAGGCTCCCAGGTGGTTTCGTCGATGCGGTTCTTCAGGGTATTGAGTAGGGGGTCGCCGCCGTCGCCGGACGGGGGGCAGCCTTTGTAGTAATCGACCACGGGCTTGGGCTTGCCGAGGTCGGTGCCGAAGATGGGCGTACCGGGCGGAGGGGCCGTGGCCGTAGGCTGGGCAGCCAGCCAGTCGAAGTTCATAGCGGGGCGCAGCAGGAAGACGGCCGCCACGCCCACCAGCGCGCACAGCAGGACCGTCACAATACCGATGAAGATCGTTCTTCCCATAAGGTTTACCTCAGCCTGGCGACGCAGGCTGCCAACACCGGCTCGATGCCCAGGCCGAGCAGGCAGGGGCGCGGGCCGCATCCCTCGCGCAGGCCGAGAGAGTGGGCGCGGTAGAAGCAGGGCTGGCAGGGTAGGTCGCGGGCGATTACTGTATGTAGGTCAGGCACGCCGGGCGGCGTATAGGGTCCCCAGGCTTCCTTGTTGGAGGGGCCGAAGACGGCGACGATCGGCGTACCGACCGCCACGGCCACGTGCATAGGGCCGCTGTCGCCTCCCACGAAGAGGTCGCAACGCTCGATGAGGGCGGCGGTCTGGTGGATGGAGGTGCGGCCTGTGAGATTGCGGATTGCGGATTGCGGATTGCGGATTTCTTTTGTTGCCAACTCTATTAGCTCGTTCGCGGCTTCGGTTTCGTCGGGGCCGCCTACTAGTATGATGCGAGCGCTGTGATCGGTTATCAGGCGGGCGGCCAGGGCTGCGAAGCGGTCGGGGGGCCATATGCGCGCCCTGCTGTATGAGCCCGCGCCTGGGTGGATAGAGATCAACGGGTGGTGGTCGCTTATGCCTTCTTGGGCCAGGAGTTGGCAGGCGGATTCTCTGTGCTCGTCGTTGATAGGGATGTGTAAGCGCCATTTGGCGTCCGCCTCGGCTCCCAGTTGGGCGGCAACCGCCAGCCAGTAGCCCGCTTCGTGCAGGGTACCGAAGCCCAGGTCGGGGACCCGGTGGGTGAGGCGAGAGACGAAGGCGCGGGCGTGGGGGAGGCCGCTGTCC
>JBAURA010000666.1:0-10262 GCA_049580985.1 Chloroflexia bacterium | reverse complement strand
ACCGCAGGATCTGTAACGCGACTCTGACCATCCACCTCAAGGCGCTGCCAAGCATACCGGACAACGACTCCCTTAACCTCGGTCGAGTGCCCGGGCTGGAACGCTGGGGCGCCAACATTGGCAGTGTCAATACTCCCCCCTGCACCTGGGGCAACCCAGGCTGCACAGAGACGACACTGATCCTCGACCTGAGCACGCTGCCGCTCAGCGACGGCAGCGGCACGGTGCTGGACTACCTCAACCGGCACGGCGAACTGCCTGTCTACATCCAGGACGACACAATGGTGGATTACATGACGCTAGACCTGTGCTATTGCGGTCCGCCGGTCGTCTGCACGCCTGAGCCGCTAAATATGACCCACTGGTACCCCTTCGACGCAACGACCATCGCCCTGAACAGTGCGGCCGTCGAAATCATCGGCGGGCGGAACGGCCAGCATCAAGGCCAGTTGGGCCAGATGCCGGTGCCGCTCCTGGCCCAGAAAGTGATGAACAGCGTCACTCTGGGCCTAAACAGATGGATCGCTGTCCCCTGGTACTGGGCGCCCAGCTATACCTTCCAGGACGACTTCTCGATTGATGCCTGGGTCAAGACAAGCCAGACGGCGGGTACCCAGGTATTAGTAGACAAGCGCTCTTATGCACCAATTGGCTATGAACTGGAGATTTACAATGGGCACCTGCGGTTCCATCTGAACTCCACCATCTACTGGGACTCGACTCTGTCGAACCCGGCGATCACCGACGGGCAATGGCATCTGGTCGGCGTGACCGTGAACCGCAGTGGCATTGGCGGTCCCATCCACGGTGTGCTATACGTAGACGCTGTGCCTGTCCATACCTTCACCCCGCTCACGGGCTTCATCAACAATAACACCTCGCTGTGGATGGGGCGCGGCCACTTGATCAATGGCTTCCCCAAATCATACGGCTGGCTCAACGGCAGCCTGGACGAAGTGGAGTTCTACAACCGTACTCTCACAGCCCAGGAGATGTTCAACATCTACCAGGCGCAGAGCGCGGGTAAGTGCAAGGACATCCACACCCCGCCACCACCCACTCCGCTTCCTGGCCCTTGCGTATGGTGTATGACCGATGTGCCCTCCGGCAGCACCTTCTATCCCTACGTCAGCATGCTGGTGTCGCTAAACGTGGTTAGCGGCTACGCCTGTGGCAGCCCCAATGAGCCGTGTGTGCCACCTAATGACTATCCTTACTACCGCTCTGGCGCGAACATCACCCGCGGCCAGGTCGCTAAGATCGTCGCCCTTGCCGCTGGCTTCGACGATGCGCCGGGCGCGCAACTCTTTACCGATGTGCCACCGGGCCATACCTTCTACGACTACATCAACCCGCTAGCTCAACGTGGCATCATCAGCGGCTACCCGTGTGGGGGTTCCGGCGAGCCATGCGTACCACCTGATAACCTGCCTTACTTCCGCCCCGCCCACAACGTGACCCGCGGACAATTGGCGAAGATCGCCGGTAATGCAGCCGGCTTGACCTTCCCGCCCACCGACCAAACTTTCACCGATGTGCCGCCAACGCATACCTTCTATCTCTGGATCGGAAACATGGCTGTGCAGCACGTGATCACCGGTTACCCCTGTGGCAACATCTACGAGCCATGCGACCTACAGAATCGGCCCTACTTCCGGCCCGGCAACAACGTGACTCGTGGTCAGGGGGCTAAGATTGTCACCAACACCTTTTATAGAGACATCTGGCTCGAACCATAGGATTACCCAGCCCGCGTCCGCGTGGGCACTACGAGGCCACCCTCCGCGTGGGGGTGGCTTCACCTTTTCTCGGTGCTGTTCGTGGCAACTAGCTTCTACCAAAGGTCCTGACCGAACCGTAGACTGCAGGCTGCTCTTTGCAGTGCCGCGAAGGCCGCTCCCACGCAAGGGGCGGCCTCTGGGTTTCAAGTGCGTGTAAATATGGAGGAGTTGACGTACAATCAATTCATGGCTGATTGCACCTTCTGCAAGATCATAGCGGGTGAATTACCCTCAAGCGTCGTTTATCGAGATGATGTGGCGCTTGCCTTCATGGACATCAACCCGGTGACGACGGGCCACCTGCTGGTGATTCCTCTCAAACACTCGGCCTACCTGTCGGACATGGACGAGGAGACAGGGGCGCACCTGTTCCGCGTGGCTATGCGCCTTCAGGATGCGATCCGGCGGTCGGGGCTGCGGTGCGAGGGGATCAATCTCTTTCTGGCGGATGGAGAGGCTGCCGGGCAGGAGGTGTTTCACGTTCACCTACACGTCTTCCCCAGGTATGACGGCGATGAGTTCAAGATCGAGGCGGATTGGTCGGTGAAACCCCCGCGTGAGACGTTAGACGCGCTTGCAGCGCAAATTGCGGGCGGACTGCTTTAGCGTAATTATCGTTCATCGTTCACAGTCCATCGTCTTGCAAACATGGAAACGACTTACTACACAGATGGCGTGGTGTGGGTGACGAACCAACGGGTAGTGTTCGTTGACACCACCTACTGGCTCGCTGAGATTGACCGTCTTGAGGTGGTGACGGCCGGATCGAGGCGTTACCAGTGGATTGAGTTGGCGGTGTGTTTGTGCGTGTTGTCACTGCTGCTCTTGATAGAGGCCCGTTCAATCTTACAGGGCGCCGACGTCCTTCAGAGTTGCGGTGCTGCCTGCATAGGTGTGTTGGTTATTTGCCTTCTCTGCTATTGTGCGCGCACAGCCGTCGGGCTGATCTCCGGCCCGCACGAAGACCTCCACATAATTCGTCTCCATATGCCTCGTGGCCGGATCGATGCTTACTGTTCTCTCGACCGGGCGTATGTGGTAGCAATTGTGAATTCAATCGCCATGGTCTCTAAAGCTTATGAGCCGAACGGGGCGTGGCCACTGGCTCCATACAGGTAACCCATGATGTATATACCCAACCCGCCGGAACCAACGAGAGTTCACTTCTCTTATGGAGTAGTGAACATATCGGATGGCTGGGCCACTTTTAGCGGCAGACACTACAAGCTTGCCGACATCAATCGTATAGAGATCGCACGCATCTATACGAATATGCTGCCGCTGTGGGTGTTTATCTATACGTGTGCCATTGCTCTTGTTCTACTGGCCGTTGCCTTCATCTCATTTGATTCTGCTCGATTCGATCCAATATATGGATACAAGAGCCTCGATACCCCCTTCATGGGCATAGAGGCTTTCGTTTCCATATACCTGATAGGCACATGGTTTGTGCTGGCTGTACTCGCATGGCGCTGGCGCACGTCCCATAGGGTCTATCTCCTGCGGTTGAAGGGCGAATTCGGTCGGGTAAACGCACTGGCTTCGATGGACGAGGGTTACGTGAAGCTGGTGGCGAGAGCGTTACAGAAAGCGGTGCGTGACGAGGGGTGGATCTGACCGCGAACAGAAGTCGTCGCCCGCGCTTGCGTATATGCCGGTGGGCGTAGGCATCGCTATGATCTTCTTCTTCGTGTCGTGGCCGACTATCGATTATGCGAAGGACTCACTGCCTACGATCGTGGCACTACTGGATGGAGGCATGTAGACGCGAGACGTAAAGTACAGAACGTAAGGAGGGTTAGAGAGTAAGTCATGCAACTTATCCTCTATTTGTTCCTGAGAGATCAGCATTTTGTGGTGTGTCAAGGATTTATATTCCCATGAGATTCCGTGATGTCATGTTATTAGTGAACCTTTCTGCTTGAATTAATGTATAATAACTACTAGTCAGAGGTGCAATTAGATTTTTAGCCTAACATTAGCACGAACTTTTGTGTGGGCATCGACCTTTCTAATATTTGCACCTACGTTGCTATTGCTCATCTATAAAACGGTGCGATTGCGCCAACCCACTCTCGTAATTGAGAGCATCCTCGTTTCTGAGCTTAGCCGACAAAGTTCCTCTACGGCCTGGCAGCAGGGGACTTATGAAGACTATCTTCTACATTGAGGAGGCTTTTGTCATGAAAGGAAAGTCTACATCCAGCCTGAGTATGATACTCATTCTGGCTTTTGCGTTGCTGCCGCTCCCGTCCCAGGCGCTGTCTCAACCTCCGTCTGAGGCGACCTCTCAAGCGCAGTCCGCATCCCTCAGCGCCCTCACCTCCAACTTCGGGAATATGCCCCTCTCTTTTGAGCCTAACGCCGGTCAGGCGGATCCCTCGGTTCATTTCACGGCCCATGCGGCAGGAGGCAGTGCGCTCTACTTCTCCCCCTCCGAGGTTGTGCTTGTGCTGCCTATGGGGAAACCCCACGCACAAAGCGCGGAACTAAGCAAGGCCGCGCCTGATCCCATGCGCTCGGTAGAGATACCTATGCGTTTCGTAGGCGCTAACCCTGGCGTCAATATATCCGGTGACGGGACGTTGCCTGGCAAAACCAACTACTTGGTAGGCGACGATCCCCTCAAATGGCGCACCAATGTGCCCACCTACTCGGGCATCAGCTATGCCAGCCTGTATCCAGGTGTAGATATGGCTTACTCAGGAGATGGCCCCTACCTCAAGGGGACTTACACAGTTGCCGCCGGCGCGGACCCAAGTCGCATAGCCTGGCTCTATGATGGGGCCAAGGTAAGCGTGGATGAGGCGGGCAATTTGCAAGTTGCGGTAGCTGATGAAAATGGAGAAGCCGTAGCGATAACCGAACACGCACCCGTGGCCTGGCAGTTGATCTCCGGGAACAAGGTGAACGTTCCTGTAAGCTATTCGATAGCGGCTGACGGCACAGCAGGCTTCCGTGTGGGCGTATACAATCAGGCGTACCAATTGGTGATCGACCCGGCCATAACCTGGTCTACCTACTTTGGCGGCACTGGTAGCGAGAGAGAGTTCTGGGGGATCGCCATAGATGGAGCAGGGAATATCTATTTAACCGGCTCCACAAGGTCCACCGACTTTCCCACCAAAAACCCAATTCAAAATGCCCATCATGGTGGTAACTACGATACTGCCATATTCAAACTGACGGCTGGCGGCGCGCTTATCTATTCAACTTACCTGGGAGGCGATGGCGACGATGCTGGTCTCGGTATAGCAGTAGACGCCGATGGCAATGCTTACGTCACAGGATTGACCTGTTCGACCAACTTTCCGACCGCAAGCGCGCTCCAACCTCAATTCAAAGGTGCATGCGACGCATTCGTATCGAAATTGGACGCTTCTGGGTCTAAGTTGTCCTTCTCTACCTACCTGGGAGGCGAAGGAAGGGATAATGGGAATGCTATCGCCCTTGACAGCTCAGGTGACGTATTGATTGTGGGGGGCACAGGGTCCACCACTTTCCCCACTGCTAACCCCATTCAGTCCGCTAGCGGTGGCGGTATAGACGGGTTTGTGTCCAGGCTCAGTAAATCAGGTTCCAATCTTATCTACTCCACTTACCTGGGCGGTAGCGATTCCGACTCCTGTGCGAGCATCGCCATTGATAAACGAGGCAATTCCTATATCGTAGGTATCACTGCCTCAACCAACTTCCCCACGAAGAACCCTAAGCAAGCAGCGTACGCGGGGAATAACGATGCATTCCTGCTTGAATTGAACCCACAAGGTTCAGCCCTGGTCTATTCCACTTACCTGGGGGGGTCGGATATCGATGCCGCTATTGACGTGGCACTCGACAGCACCGGAGATGTCTACCTGGGGGGTACCACCTATTCCACCAACTTTCCCACGCTCAACGCATACAAACCGTCTTGTGGCGCTTGTGGCATAGACGGGTTCCTGGCTAGGTTTGACAGTGACGGAACAGACTTGCTGATGTCTTCATATTTCGGTGGGAGCGCTCGTGAGTCCCTCCGTGCCATCGCCGTGGACAAACAAGACATGGTCTATATGGTGGGTTCTACCGAATCACAGGACTTGCCCGTGATGCAGCCAACACAGAACAAACTGGTGGGTACGAACGATGCGTTCGTAACGCAACTCGATCCCGCGAATAAGAGCCTGCTCTTTTCAACATACCTGGGAGGTGACGATGGCGTCGTCGGTGTAGAACTCGCCACAGATGTCGCTATTGACCCGAACAACGATGTGCTGGTAGCAGGCACGACCCCCTCCCGTACCTTCCCCACAAAGGACCCGCTACAGGCCGCCTACACAGGGGAACGGGGAATATTTGTGACGAAGTTCCAGGGCAATCCTCACCTTGTTTCCTCTACGCCCACGCCCGTCCCAACAGTTTCTATACCCGGCTCTAATACCCGCACTTTTCCTCAAACCAACAAGACGGTGAGGGGGATATTCCTCGATTACTGGGATAAGAATGGGGGCCTCGCCCAGCAGGGCTACCCCATATCCGACCTGTTTGGCGAAGTGTCCACTCTCAACGGCCAGCCGTATACCGTGCAATATTTTGAGCGAGCGGTCTTCGAGTACCATCCTGAGAACCAGCCGCCCTACAATATACTCCTTTCCCAGCTAGGCACCTTCCAATACCAGAAGAGGTATCCCGCAGGCGCGCCTGGCCAGCAACCAAACAACTCGGTAGGCTCGCGTCTCGTCCCCCAAACAGGCAAGCGCCTGGGTGGCAGGTTTCTCGACTATTGGGAAAAGCATGGCGGGTTGGCCCAGCAGGGCTACCCTATCAGCGACGAGTTCCTCGAGGTATCGCAGTTGAACGGCAAGCAGTACCTGGTGCAATACTTCGAGCGGGCGGTCTTTGAATACCACCCCGAGAATCAGCCACCCTATGACGTACTTCTCTCTCTGCTAGGCACCTTCGAGTACCAGGTCAGGTACCAGGGTGGCGGGCAGTCGCAGCCACCACCGCAAGCGCAACCTACCGCTACGCCTCAACCCACTACGGTCGCAGGCTCGTGCGACAATATACCGACCTCGCAGAATATGACCATTACGCCAACCAACTGCGCCAGAGCAGGCAACCAATTTACCTTTCAAGGCAGGGGATTTGACCCAGGCGAGATGGTTGGGGTGTACGCTACACGCCCGAACGGATCGGTGGATGGGGCGCCATTCCAGGTGCAGGCTGATAGCCAGGGTGTTACCAGCGGGCAGAACTCAGTGATCCTGTCTATTGCCACAAACGCACAGGTCGGTATCTGGGCTGTGACGATGGAAGGGGTTACATCGCAAAAGAAGGCCATAGGCTACGTAAGGGTGCTTACACCTTAACTCCGCTCTTCCAGAAAGCGGCGAATAAATCACCAGGCTCGTATTGCTCGGCCTGGTGATTTATTTGCTTAGCAATAGGTAACCCACTTAGAAGGCACCCAAAATATTAGTAGAACAAAAAAGCTAAAACCATGTGTAAAACATGGCGCAAATAGCGGAAATCGGGTATAATGTAGAGACGCACATATAATAATGTAGCCAGCAATTAGCATTGGAGGAACCGGATAGAATGGAATTAGGCACGATTAAAACCGTCAATCTCGATAGCGAGATGCGTTCGGCGTACCTCGATTACGCTATGAGCGTGATCGTGGCGCGCGCCCTGCCCGACGTGCGAGACGGCATGAAGCCAGTCCAGAGACGCATCATGTACGCCATGCACCGCATGGGCCTGCGGCACAACACGCCCTACCGCAAGAGCGCGGGTATCGTGGGCGAGGTGCTCAAGGAGTTTCACCCGCACGGTGACGCCTCGGTGTACGACGCCCTGGCCCGCATGGCGCAAGACTTCTCATTGCGCTACCCGCTTGTTGACGGGCAAGGCAACTGGGGTAGCGTTGACGGCGACCCACCGGCCGCCATGAGGTATACGGAAGCTAAACTTTCAGAGATTGCTGGTGAATTATTAATCGACATAGACAAAGAGACGGTAGCCTTTCAGCCTAACTACGACGACAAGACCCAGGAGCCGACGGTCCTTCCGGCGCGCATGCCAAATATGCTGCTCAACGGCGCGTCGGGCATCGCGGTCGGTATGGCGACCAACATACCGCCCCATAACCTGGGCGAGCTTGCTGACGCCATTATGCACCTGATCGATAATCCGGATGCGGGCGTCGAAGACCTGATGAAGCACGTGCCCGGCCCCGACTTCCCTACCGGCGGTATCATCCTGGGTGTGGAGGGGATTCGCGACGCATACGCCACCGGCAGGGGCCGCGTGATCGTGCGCGCCAAGGCCTACGTCGAGGAGAGCCGGGCGGGACGCTACAGCATCATCGTTACCGAGCTGCCCTTCCAGGTGAACAAGGCCACTTTGCACGAGAAGATCGCCGAGCTTATCTCGGACGACAAATTGCCGGGCGCGAGCCTGGTGCGCGACGAATCGGACCGCAACGGCATGCGCCTGGTCGTGGAATTGAAGCGCGATGCTCAGCCCAAGAAGATGCTGAACCTGCTTTTCAAGTACACCGCCATGCAGTCCACCTTCGGCGTGAACATGGTAGCGCTTGTGAACGGCAACGAGCCGCGCGTGCTGGCCCTCAAGAAGTCGCTGCAATACTATATAGACTGGCGGCACGAGGTCATCACCAAGCGCACGCTCTATGAACTCAAGAAGGCCCAGGAGCGCGCCCATATCCTTGAAGGGCTGAAGATAGCTCTCGACAACCTGGACGCGGTTATAGCCACCATACGCGCCAGCAGGACCACCGAGTCGGCCAAGGGCAACCTGCGCACGCAGTTCAGGCTCTCCGAGGTGCAGGCGCAGGCGATACTCGATATGAGGCTGGCGAGGCTGGCCGCCCTCGAGCGCAAGAAACTCGAGGACGAGTATGTGTCGGTGATCAAAGAGATCGGCTACTATGAGGACCTGCTGTCCCACCCGCAGAAGATGTACGGGCTGATCAAGACCGATCTGAAGGACCTGAAGGAGAAGTACGGCGATGCCCGCCGCACGCGCATCGTAGAGGCGAACGTCGGCGAGTTTAGTGAGGAAGACCTGATTCCCGATCTCCAGGTGCTGGTGACGATCACCGACAGGGGCTATGTCAAGCGGCTGCCGCACGACACCTACAAGCGTCAGAACCGGGGCGGCAGGGGCATCGTGGGCATGGTCACGCGCGACATGGACGCCGTGCAGCACATGATCACGTGCAATACCCTCGATAACTTGCTGTTCCTCACCAATAGGGGCAAGGTGTACCAGCTAAAGGCGCACGAAGTGCCCGATGCGAGCAGGCAGGCCAAGGGACTGCCGCTGGTCAACCTGGTGTCGCTGGAGCCTAATGAGCTTGTGACGGGCCTTATCGCGATCCGCGACTTCCAGAACGACGGGGCATACCTCGTGCTGGCGACCAAGCAGGGCAAGATCAAGAAGACTGCCCTCAGAGACTACAGCTCGGTGCGCTCTACCGGCATCATTGCCCTCAACCTTGAGCCGGGTGACGAGTTGGCGGCTTCACGCTTGTCGCATGGCAACGGCGATATCATCGTGGCTACGCTCAAGGGGCAGGCGATCCGCTTCAGCGAGAAGGACGTGCGCCCAATGGGCCGGGCCACCGCCGGTGTAGCGGCTATACGGATAGCGAAAGGCGATGAAGTGGTGGGTATGGACGTGGTCCACGCGGACTCCAAAGCCTCGCTGTTGATCGTAACGAGCAAGGGCATGGGCAAGCGTACTAACGTGAAGGAGTTCCCACGCCAGGGCAGGTCGGGCCAGGGGGTGCGCGCCATCACCGTTATCCCGAAGGGCGGCCCGATCAGGGTGGCGCGCGTGGTGAACCCCGACGACGACCTGGTGGTGATCTCGACCAACGGGCAGGTGATCCGGATGTTTGCCGATGGGATCCCCCACAAAGGAAGGCCCGCGCAGGGCGTGGCCGTGATGAACATGCGAGCGGGCGACGAGGTGGCTTCCATAACCCGCATCCCGCGTACCGACAAGAGCGGTAAGATGCTTAGTGACGAGGACCTTGAGGTACTAAGCGAGGACGAGATCGAAGCAGGAGTGAACGGGAAGAGCGACAACGGCGCCACGCCCAAGGCCTCGGCGGCTGCGAAAGCGGCCCCCAAGGCCGCGGCCAATATAACCAGGCCGACAACGAAGCCAGCAGCCATAGCTAAACCGGCAGCCGCGCAGGCAACGAAGCCCGCGGCCAAGCCAACAAAGCAGGCGACCACAGCCAGGCCAGCCACAAAGCCGGTAGTGCAAGCTGCCGCACCTGCCTCGGCCAAGCCAACTGCCACTTCAAGCACACAACCATCCAAGCCGTCCACGAACGGCAAGACCGGCGCGAAGAACGAGCCGGTAGGTGCAGGTGCGGCCACCAGGACTCGTACAAAGAAGTAGAAGTAGCATGAAGAAGAGGGGTCGCTTGGAGCGACCCCTCTTCTTCATAGTTTATTGAAG
>JBAURA010000665.1:0-8789 GCA_049580985.1 Chloroflexia bacterium | reverse complement strand
GTAGGGGCGGACCCGTGTGTCCGCCCTCTACCCTGACCCCGATCTTGACGGCGTTACCACAGGGCGGACACACGGGTCCGCCCCTACAATCTACGATCTCACTTCTTTATGCGACACCACGGGGGTGGGGTGGTGGCCCTCTTGGCTGCTTCCTGCTCGGAGAATGGGGCGGCGAGCATTTGATGTCAGCAACACGTACCCCGATTATAATATCTGTAATGATCTGCGACCGGCAGTTACCTTTCCATAGGGGGTTTGAAATCATGGCTTCAGAAGTGGTCTCGCAACGGATAACGGCTGTTACAGCAGCAATCGGGCACATAGGGCGATTCTTTACGGAGTCTTCGTGGGCAAAGAAGGTGGGCGACCCGGCGGTGTGCGATTTCACCTTCGGTAACCCGCAGGAGATGCCTCTCGCCGGCTTCGTGGAGGCGCTTGGCCGGTGGAGCGTTCCGCAGAACAAGGACTGGTACGCCTACAAGGACAACGTGCCGCAATCGCGCGCGGTGGTGACCTCGGCCTTGCGAGAGCGGCGCGGGCTGGCCTTCGAGGAGGAGGATATTTTCCTCACCAACGGGGCGTTCGCGGCCATCGCGGTTACGCTGTGCGCGCTGGTCAACCCCGGCGATGAGGTGATCTTCATCAGCCCTCCCTGGTTCTTCTACGAGGCGGAGATCGCCACGTTTGGAGCCAGGCCGGTGCGCGTAAAGGCGGATGCCGAGACGTTCGACCTGGACCTGGACGCTATCGAGGGGGCGATAACCGGGCGCACCAGGGCTATCATTATCAACTCGCCCAACAACCCCACGGGCAAAATCTACCCACCGTCCACGCTGACCCGGCTGGCCGAGCTGCTCACGGCCGCCAGCGAGCGGAATGGGCGCGCTATCTACCTCCTGTCGGACGAAGCCTACAGCCGGATCGTGTTCGATGGGCAGGCGTATTTTAGCCCCGTGGCCTTCTATCCCGAATCGTTGATGATATACACCTATGCCAAGACGCTGCTCACGCCCGGCCAGCGCATCGGCTATATAGCGCTGTCGCCCACGATGTCACAGCGCGAAGCTATCCGGGAGGCCATATTCGCGGCGCAGCTCATGACGGGCTGGGCATTCCCCAACGCCCTACTGCAACATGCGCTGCCCGACCTGGAAAAGCTCTCTATAGATATGGAGCACATGCAGTACAAGCGGGACTGGATGGTGGGCGCGTTGCGCGACATGGGTTACAGCCTGCACTCGCCGGAGGGGACGTTCTACCTGCTGGTGCGCTCGCCCTGGGAGGACGACGTGGCTTTCACCGAGCTGCTGGCCTCGCACAACATCCTGTGCCTGCCGGGCGAGATAGTAGAAGCGCCCGGCCACTTCCGCATCTCTTTGACCGCGAGTGACGACATGATTGAGCGCGCATTGCCCGGCTTTGCGGCGGCTCTCGCGGAGGCGGCGCGGCGCAAGGCCTGATGGCATAGTGTCTCGCGCCTGATGAGCATCAATAGGCTCGTGCTCATTGGACTCGAACTTCTTACGCCCCTCCGGGGCTGGGGGCGGTATGTGTTGCCTATGTATTTATGTGCCCATAGAGGGCGGACACGTGGGTCCGCCCCTACAAGATTAATGCGACACCATTGCCTACGATGCTGCCCCTACTGGGCTTGCATACCCGCCTTTTACCGTCTACCGTCTACCGTCTACCGTCCCCGAATATCACTTCACCCTGGCAGCTATCTCCGCGACAGTCAGCGCTTCGGCCTGGTCGTCGTTTAGCTGGCAGTGGTCCATCAGCAGGGTGTGGATGGGGTGTGCCTGTTGGAAGAGGGGGTACCACTCGAAGGTCCACGTCTGCCCGTCGGGGCGTATGGCGCGCAATATGTTGCGTGGGCGCACCTCTACGACCCAGTTGTACCGCAGCCCCGCGCCTTTGACGACCTCGTGTCGAGCCGCCTTACCCCGCCCCAGCCTGCCGAACACGCGCACCGTCACCAGGCGCGCATTCTCCCCGAATTGGAGCAGGTCTTGCGCCTGGACCCACGCGTCGAGGTCCGCGCGCGCCCAATGGACCTTCACTTCGCCCGCCGGCCCCACTTCGCTCACCACCCCTGGGCCGAGCGCGTCGGTGGCTATCAGGCTCCCGCCCAGTGTCTGGATCTCGGCGAGGCTGCTATCCGCCCGCACGAGCGCACCGACCCTGACCGATATCTCTCTAGCTGTTGAGAAAGTGTCCATGGAGGCGCACCGCCTGGGGTGACAACTTATGCTAAACTGAAAGAGCCTCTAATACCTATGATACTCAATTCGCGCTTACAGGACAATACCCTATTGCGGCAGATCGCGCTGGCGCTGCTGGCGGTTGGCCTGGGGGCCGCGGGCGGGCTGGCGATTGTGGCCGGCAACCCTCTCATCCCGTTCGTGGCGGTGGCCGCGCTCGTGGCGCTACCCTGGCTGGTGGCGCGACCGCACGTTGACCTTGTGCTGGTGGCAGCCACGATCACGCTGTTGCCTTACGCGGCCCTGCCCGTGCGGCTGGCAGTGCTAACCCCCACCTTGCTGGAAGTAGCCCTCGCCATGCTATACGTGGCGTGGCTGCTGCGCGCGCTTACCGGCGCGCAGGGGGGCCTTGTGCGCACCCCGCTCGACGTGCCGCTCCTCCTCTTCCTGGGAGCGACCGCTTTCGCCTTCGTGCTGGGGTTGGGCCGCGACGCAGGCACGGATATCGCCCACAACTACCTGAAGCTCCTGCTGGCGATAGGCATCTTCTTCGCCGCCACCCACCTATTGCACGACACCGGCTCTATTGCGCTGGTGTTGCGCTCCCTCATATTGATAGGGGGCGCGCAAGCCGCGCTGGGCGTGCTGCTCTGGCGGCTCCCCGACGCTCTCACCACGTCGTTGCTGTCCCGTCTGAGCGTGGTTGGCTACCCCACGGACAGGGTTGTGCGCTATATCGAGGACAACCCCGCGCTGGGCGAGCGGGCGGTCGGCACGCAGGTAGACCCCAATTCCTTCGGCGGCTTGCTGGTGGTGATCGCCGTGCTCACGGGGGTGGCCTTCCTCTCTCGCAAGCCTCTCCTGCCCAGGTGGCTGCTCGGCGGCCTGCTATTGGTTGACATAACCGCGCTGGTATTGACCAATTCGCGCTCTGCCCTGCTGGGGGTAGTGGCCGCCGGGGTGCTCGTTGCCACGATGCGCTACCGGCGGCTGTGGGGCTGGGGGCTTGCGCTGGGGGCGCTCCTGCTCGTCTTTGGTTTGGGGAGCGGTTACTTCGCTCGCCTGGCGCTCGGCCTGCGCTTCGAGGACCAGGCCAGCCTGATGCGCCTGGCCGAATACAGCAACGCCCTCGACATTATTGGCCGCTACCCCGCCTTCGGCGTGGGCTTCGGCACGGCCGGCGAGCTTGATCTCACTACCGGCGTTTCAAGCATCTACCTCACGATAGCCGAGCGCACCGGCCTCCTGGGCCTGGGCCTGTTCGTGGCCGCCATCGTTACTTTCTTTCTGGTCGCCATACCGGCGATAAGGCGGTCGGGAGCGGACGGTGGACGATGGACGATGGACGATGGACAATTGCTAAAAGACAATAAAGTCGAGAGGACGGACGAACAACCGTCGTCCACCGTCCACCGTCCACCGTCCACCGTCAGCCCAGCCCAATGGTCGATCCTGGATACCGCTCTGCTAGGGGGCACGGCCTCGATAGTGGGTGCGCTTGTCGTCGGCATAGTTGACCACTACTATTTCAATATAGAATTCCCCCACATGGCCGCTCTCCTCTGGCTAACCGCAGGCACGGCCCTCGCCGCCCGCCGCCTCCTGATTGAACCGCGTGGGATGCCCACAGGTACTTAACTGTGGGGACGGTTGTTAGTTATCAGTTGTCAGTTGTCGGTAGTCGGTAGCCGGTTGACTGTCATCGAAAAATTGCACAAAAAGACTAGCCAAAAGGTATACGAAAAAGAGTCCAGTTTTCGATGACTAATGCCATATAGCATATAGAGGGGATGTATCATCCAACGTAAAACAAAAAACGAAACACGAAACACGACAGACGGTGGATGCTCACAGCCCCTGACCCAAGAAAAAGCCAACTTTCACCACAAATGTCCACCGACAACCGACTACTGACAACCGACTACTGACAACCGACAACCGACAACCGACAACCGACAACCGACTCCTTGCACGCCCAGGCGCGGGCATGGTACAATAATCCGATTGTACTCGCTACCGAGCCGCCCGAAATATAGTCTGATTGGAGTAGATCGACTCTAATATGTTAGATACAAGAAAGGCGCGCGGAATCCGCCCCGTATGGCTTATGACGGCGCTGTGTGCTTTCATGCTTGGATTGCCCCTTGCCATCGCGGCATGGTCGCCGCAATCCGCCCCCGCTTCGATGCGCGCCCAGGCCGAGCCGACCGCGACCGTTGCCACCGGAGCTCCTGCTACGGCTACACCCGCAGCCACCGCCACCTCAACAGCGCCTGGTAGCCCTACCCAGGTCGTCACGGGCACGGTCACTCCGACCGAAACGCCCGGCACCCCCCCCCCGCGCCCCACGCCTGTGGGGCCGCCCCCGGCTGTCCCTTACGCCAGGCTCAAAGTGTTCGACTTCGGCACCGGCGGCAACGTCGTAGTCAAGCGTGACAGGATGCCCCTGGACGGCACGGGCACCGACAATATCCTCATTACGATCAGCGAGGCGCGCCTGGGTGTTGGCCGCCCAGTAACCGAGGAAGTCGCGAGCGGCCTCGGCGTGGCTACCTGGGACCCTGTTTATCGCGAATGGAACCTCACCTGGCAGTCGACGCCGATCTCCGGCACTGCGCGCCTGCTTCCTGCCGCCAACCAGCCTGGCGGGTGGAACGGCCGTCCTCTCCTGGGCACTGCCGACCCCGTGTTTGCGCTCCGCACCTCCACCCTGGATGGCGCGGCCCACCTCCAGCTTTTCAAGTGGAACAAAGAGACCCGCCAAGGCGAGCCGCTCCGCATGGTGCCTGTGGGTAATGGCCCCGAGGAGGATGCGGTCTTCGATGCCGACCTCGATGTGAACGTAGCCGACCTCAACGAGGACGGCAGGTGGGAAGTGGTCGCCGACAATGTAGCGGGCGTGCAGATCTGGAGTTGGGACGGCTCTAAATACGTACCAGCGGAGGCCCCCTGATGTCCAGGCAGAACCCACAAGGCGGACGAACGACGAAGGACGAAGGACGAAGGACGAACCCTCCCAGGCAGACGGTAGACGGTGGACGGCAGACCGCGCCCGCTAAATCATCGGCAGACGCGAGACGGCAATCGCAGCTTGCCCAAAATCCGGGTGCCCTCCGGGCGACCAAAATCCAAAATCCAAAATCAATTATTGAGGCTCACCGGATGGTGGCTTCGGCGGGGCTTGTGCTGCTGATGCTGCTGGCCCTCTTTGCCCCGTTGGGTTCGCCTACCACCAATACCGCGCCTTTCCTGGCCCCACGCATAGACGGGGCAAGCTCCGTTATCAAGGGGGCTACAAGCGAAGACCTGGAGAGTGTGATCTTCCCATATCGGACCGTGCTGGAGCGCAGCGGGGGTAACCTGCAGTCGGCGTGGCCTTTCAACATCAGCGACGCGCTCAACTACGAGCCGGCCAGCCGGGAAGCGCGCATCGCTATCGTGGGCCAGATCTTCGCCTCCACCAGTGGGAGTCTGGAGATAAGGATGAAGGACTCCGGCTTGATAGTAAACCCGGAACCTCTAGTGTTCGAAGCGCTGGCCCTCTCGTACCAGGGTATGCTCGATAACAGCAAGGCCACTAACGGTATCGCCGCGTTGAACTTGCTTGTGACCCTCACCGCCCGCACGCAAGAGATTCAATATGACCGGGAGCGAGAAGCGGTCCTCGGCTTCCAGCAATCGGCCATCCAAAGCCCGCAGATCTGGCAGTACGCCTACAACTGGGGCCTGGCTAATTTCCTGACCGGTAACTACTTGTCGGCCTACGAGGCCATGCGTAGCGTGGTGAACGCGCCGGAGGCCACTCAATTCCATCTGATCAAGTTCTGGATGGGCCTCTCGGCTCTCAGGATGGGCGAGCCGGACGAAGCGATCCGCTTGTTCAACGAGGTCATTGCGTCGTCCCCTCCTGTAGGCGCGGAGGAGAACGTACTGGCTTCTTACTACGAAGCGCGCGACCTCTCTTTAGAGGCGCTCGGCGACGCCCAATGGGCCAGGCGCGACCCGGCCACCGCCTACAAGACCTACTACGACACTCTCCTCCTGGGCAGGCTCACCTTCGGCCTCTATCGCAAGTGGCTCCGGCTGGGCCTCGAACAGCACGCCTACGAACGGATGCTGGCGGATATGTCGGTCCTGGCTTCGTCGGGGATCGACAAAGATATGCAGGGACGCGTCCACCACGACCGCGCGCGCCTGCTGGGCTTCCTGGGGCGCGCATCGGAGGCCCAGGGCGAATACGCAGTGGCACTGTCGCTCAATGGGCATGACGATTCGTCGCTCCTGATCTCGTATGCCCAGTCGCTTCTCGCCCAGGGCGATACGGGTGGCGCGCTGGCGCAGGCCGAACGCGCCCTGCGCATCCTGTCGAGGGATCCCAACGCGGGGGATATGGCGAGCGTGGCAAGCCCCATTCTCACCACCACTGCCTCTCTCGCCAGTCGCCAGGCGGCCCAGGAGACCTTGAGCGCCCACCTGGTGCGCGCTATGGCCTGGAGCAAGCGGGGCGAAGCCGGCTCGGTCGACAACCTGGTGAGCAATATGACGGCGACCGCCGATGCCCAGGCCGGCGAGGTGGGTGGCCTCCTCTTCCTGTATGGCGGCTACGCCTACGAAGCCGCGGCCCAGGCGGCGGAGGGTGACGCATCTGCCTCCCTCTATGCGAAAGCCGCCGACACCTACGGCAAATCCTGGGCCAGGCTGAAAGGCCTGCGCGCAGGGCAGCCGGGCCGCGCGGCCTCACTGGCGGGCCAGGCGCGGGCCACCGCTTTCTCGACCGGCAAGACGCCCGCCGACGGCATAGCTGTACTGAAGGCAGAAGGCTACGACCCGCTTGCTATCTCGCCGGGCGTAGCGAACGACGTCGACGCGGGCGACGTGCTGTACCAGGGCGCTCTGCTCCTCGAATCGGCGGGCCAGGGCAAGGAAGCCGCCAACGCCTACCGCGTGGCGGGCGTAGTGCTTAATTTGCACGATGCACAAAACTTCAGTGGTGTTGGGCGTCCCCTATGGACGAACAACGGCACGTTCAACCCCTCTTCCATAGCCCTTCGCACGGGCGACGTGTTGCGCCGTACCCCCGGCAGCGACCTCTCGCAGGCGGTCTTCCGCTACAAGCAGGCGTACTCACTCTCGCCCGCCCTGGCCCCGGCCTGGAACAACCTGGGCGTGCTCTACAGCCAGATGGGCAACCCAGCCTCCCAGGACTACCTGGCGCTTGGGAGCAAGGCCAGCCCCAGCTACGTGTTGGGCAACCACAACCTTGCCGCTGCCGCTTATAAAGCGGGTATAGGCGACTTCTTTACCGCCGAGGAGGCGCAAGGCAACGCTATCAAAGCTACAGGCCCAGGCAGCCTGCGCTGGGGCTATGAGCTGCGCTACGATGACCGTAGCGCGCTGCCGGCACCCTCCGGCCCGCCGGTCGATTTCTGGGTGAAGGTAGGCGCGCTGGCGATCCTGGCGATCCTGCTTTTGCACACCCTGGTCGGCCACGACCGCATGACCAACCGCCTGGGGCTGGTCCCCACCAGGGGTCTGATAGGCCGCCTGGCGACGATGGTAGATGCCCGTCTCAAATCGATCTTCCCCCGCCTCTTGACTCCCGGCAGCGGCACACGAGGGGCGGTAGTAACGTCGGTGGTCATCCCGGCTGTGGTGGGCACAATCAGCCTGGCCTGGGCGGCGGGTCATGGCTCGTGGGAGGTGGCGCTGGTGTTCTTGCCGGTGGCCTTCCTGCTCGCCCTATTGGCTTTCGGCGCGAACGAGCTGGCCCAGCGCTGGGCGGCAGGGAGGGCGGGGGTGTCAACGCTGCATCACGTCTGGCCCACGGGCGTGCTGTTCGGCCTCCTGAGCATACCGTTCGGCTTCATGTACGGCTGGCAGAACGTCACCCGGCTGGCGACGGGGGAGGCCGGTAAGCAGGCGCGCGACGGCAGCGGCAGTATCAGGAAGGCGCGCACCGCCGAGGAGAGCGACCTGCTGTACGAGGTGCAAGCTGAAGCGGCGGCTGATACGGCGAGCGCAGGCGCGGTGGAAGTCGTGCCTGCCGTGCCCACGAGCCTCTCCACGGGCGGGAGTGGCTGGTTCAACCTCAGCCCGGCGGCGCGCATCATGTTCGCGGGTACGGTCGCCAATCTGGCGCTGGCGTTGGTGTTCGGGGCCGTTTACTGGCTCACAGGCTGGCCTAGCGTGCGCCTCGGCCTCTTCGCCACCCTGCTGGTGCTGGCCTTCACCTCTGTTTCCGAGCCGCCGGCCGACGGCTGGACGCTGTACAGGCGGAATGCGCCCCTGTGGCTGGCGGTGTTCCTCTTCGCGGCCACGCTGGTGACGCTGCTGGCGGTGGGGATGATCTAGCCGCTCAGGTTCACACAGGGGAGCGCTCTCCTCTGTGTGAACCTGGTATAATAAGCCTACTGCGCCCGTAGCTCAGCGAACTAGAGCATCTGACTTCGGATCAGAGGGTCGGGGGTTTGAATCCCTCCGGGCGCGCCAAAGCCAAGTTTCGTGCCTAAATACAAACGATAACACCGACTTTTTCTGATTTTCACTGACTATTCACTGCCGCACAACGCTGGTACAGTTGATAAC
>JBAURA010000664.1:0-2268 GCA_049580985.1 Chloroflexia bacterium | reverse complement strand
CCCAGGCTTTGTCGTCCAGGTCGAGCGTGTCCACCCCGGCGAAGCGTGCCTGCACCACTCGCGCCCCGATTGGCACGTCCTCTATCACCACCTCCTGCGTGCCCCCCGGCCCGATCTCCACGTTGCGGGCGGTCCAGGGCGAGTCGTCGGCCAGCAGATCGATGCGCCTGCTGGCCGATATCGTCTCCGAGTTGGACACCTGGATGAAGAGGCTCAATCCCGCCTGGTCTTTCTGTAGGGAGAGGGCTGTGATCCCCTGGTTACCTCGTGCCCCCGGCGGCTTATCCCTTTCCCCCACCGGCACGAAGGTGAGCGCTCCGGGGAGCGACTCTACCGCGCTGTCCGCTGGAGGGAACGAGCCGTCCGACACCAGCCATATGGCGCTATTGGCCTCCCGCGCCGCCACCGCTCCGGCCAGTTTCAGCGCCTCATCCATATCGCCTTCCACGGCCTGCACCGATAGCCGGTCGATAGCCCCCTTCAGCCTGCCGTGGTCGTCGGTGGAGGGCACGACCACCGTCACCCGGTCGCCGGCGGCAAGCAGCATGGCGCTTGCGCTCTGCGGCAGGCCGTCGATGATCGACCTGGCGCGCTCCCTGGCCTGCTGCATGCGGGTTGGGCCACCTTCCCGGTCTCGCACACCCATGCTCGCCGACACGTCCACGATCACCACCACGTTCTGCCCGACCACCTCCGTGGAAGGCACCCAGGGCCGCGCCAGCGCGAGGATAAGTATTCCCAGGATGATCAGTTGCAGCAACAGCAACGCCGACACCCGCAGCCTCTGCCACAGCGAGTTGGCCTCCCGGTCTCTCGTCAGCGTTTCCCAGAGGTGCAGGCTACCGATAGGCGCGGTGGGGCGTCGCAGCTTGAGCAGGTATAACGCGACGATCACGCCGAGGAGGGGCAGTGCGAGCAGCGCGAGGGGCGCGAGCAGACCCACGGTCAACCGTCCTTACTTTGCGCCGAGGGGCGAGAGGCAGGGCGGCCTGCTCACACCTCTTCCCGTGTCTCTTCGAGCACCGACGAGATGATGGCGTCGGGATCTACTCCCTCGGCCTCGGCGTCGAAGTTGAGGATGATCCGGTGCCTCAGCGCCGGCAGAGCCGCGGTCCTTATATCCCGGAACGCCACGTTGTAGCGCCCGTCGAGCAAAGCATATATCTTCCCGGCGAGTATCATCGCCTGTAGGGCGCGGGGCGAGCCGCCGTAGCGCACGTACTTCTTCACCATGCTCCCCGCGTTTGCATTCCCTGCGTGCGTCGCTTCCAGCAGGCGCACGGCGTAGGCTGTAACGTGGGTGGCGATAGGCGTATGCCGCGACAGGTGCTGCATCGCCATGATGTCGTTCCCCGAAGCTACCTTCCCCACCACCGGCTCGGAGCCTGTAGTGGTGCGCTCCGAGATAGCTATCAACTCGGCTGTGGTGGGAAAAGTTACGTTCAGCTTGAAGAAGAAGCGGTCGAGTTGGGCTTCGGGCAGGGGATATGTGCCTTCCATCTCCAGGGGGTTTTGCGTGGCGAGCACGAAGAAAGGCTTCGGCAATTGGTAGACGTTGCGCGCCACCGACACGGTCCCCTCCTGCATCGCTTCCAGCAGGGCCGACTGCGTCTTCGGCGTTGCGCGGTTGATCTCGTCGGCCAGTAGCAGGTTCGAGAATACTGGGCCGCGCTGGAACTGGAACCGGCGTCCACCCGCGTCGTCCTCCACCAGGATATTGGTGCCCACGATATCGGCCGGCATCAGGTCGGGCGTAAATTGTATGCGGCTGAACTCGCAATCAAGCACCTGGGCGAGCGTGCGCACCAGCACCGTCTTGCCCAACCCCGGCACCCCCTCCAGCAGCGCATTCCCCCCGGCGATCAAGCACACCATCACCTGGTGCATCAACAGCCTCTGGCCTACTATGACTTTGCCAAGCTCAGTCTCGATCCGGATCGCCCTCTCACGAAATATCTCAGGCGTGATGTCGGGCACGGCTTCTCCCTGGACCGTGTTGCCCGCCTCGTGCGCTCTTGGGTGCGTTGCTGTCAATTAGCTCTCCTATTTTCCTAGTTCTGTGAAGTACTCCTTGACGTACTCTTTGGCATCCGCCGGGATGTAACTCCCCTCGAGGGCGTGTGTTGCTTGCTGTGCGTAATCGCCATAGACCTCCCGGTATGGGGTGCGTATCTCTTCGCGCACGCCTGCTCCGCGCTGGTCGGCGGCCTCTGGAGTTTCGCCGCCTCCACCGCCACGACCCTCAAGCCCCTCCTGGCGCGGCTCACC
>JBAURA010000663.1:0-3317 GCA_049580985.1 Chloroflexia bacterium | reverse complement strand
ATCCTACCAGGCACAACCGGCCCCCTCTTCGACCCGCACGGCGGGCTGGCTGACCTGCGCGCAAGGCATATTCGCGTCCTGCACGACCACAGCTTCGTGGACGATCCGACGCGCATCTTCCGGGCGGTAAAGCTGGCGGTCCGGCTCGGTCTACGCATCGAGCCGCACACCCTTGAGCTTATCTTGCGAGCAGTGCGGGACGGCGTGCTCGTCACCGTGTCTATGGACCGGATCACCCGCGAGCTGCTGCTGATCATGGAGGAACCGAAGGGCGAGCAGATGCTGGCCGAGATGGACCGGCTTGGTGTGCTGGCCAATATACACCCCGCGCTCGGCTGGCGCTATTCCGGGGACAGGGGAATCGTTCGAGACGCGGATCAGCTTACGAAGGAGCAACGCCGCGATGCATACCTGGCGGTCATCGCGGCTGAGTTCGCGGGCGCGCCAGGGGAAGCCGAGGAGCTTGCCCGCTGGCTCAAGCTGCCTGTGACTATGTTCAGGCTAATGCGCGATGCGGCCCAGTTGGTGGGCGTATGGGAGCAGCTTGGCGAGGAGGGCCAACAGCCTTCCAACACGCACAGGCTCCTGCACGGCCTGGACCCGCGAGCTATTGAAGCAGCCCTGCGGATAGCCCCCCTTACGGAAAATACACACGCCTCAAGACATGTGAGCGAGTATCTTCAGCGCCTGCGCTTCGTGAAGCCTGAGCTGAACGGCCAATATTTGCGCGCCCTCGGCGTGCCTTCCGGCCCTATTTACCGGCAGGTGCTCGACGCGCTGCTCGACGCCAAACTGGACGGCCTGCTCCCCAACCGCGCCGCCGAGGAAGAGTTCGTGCGACAAAAACTGGCCGGGAGTTAGAACCCCACGGCTGTAGATGTTTAAATTTAAGAAGGACGGCACCCTGTCCCCCGGCGAACACTACGAAGGGAACAGAGGCCGTCCATTCTCTGGAACTTGCGCTTGCAGGTATGCATAGCTTACTTGGTGCTGGTAGATTTCTTCTCCTTGGACACCTGCTTGGTCTTCTGCATGCGCTTCTTGTCATTGTTTTTGGGACTTTTGTCGCCCATGTGCCACTGCCCCCTTTCTTTTGGATTCGGCCAGGATCACCGTGCACATAATTTAGCACGGCTGGCGCAGACTGTCAACCGTCTTTAGATGTAGACGTTTATGGGAGCGTGATTTTTTGACTCAGGGTTCCGGCGGTGGGTATACTCTCTTGACTGTGTATCGGCTGGGCGTCTTTCCCAAGAAAGAAAGTTGGCATATGAAGAAACGTAGCTTACGGAAGATAATGGCGTGGTTGGTGACTATACTATGCCTGGTGTCCATGTCGCCGGGCCATGCTGTTCGCGATAGTGGGCAGGTAGCACGAGCTTCCCCGGTGGCGGGTCTGCCCTTCTTCGGCATGAACCTCTATATCACCGGGCTGGAGAGATCGAAGGCCGAGAAGACGGCCCTCTTGAGCGCGGCTGAGGACCTGGGCGTGAAAGTGTCGCGTGAGGAGATGTCGTGGGCCAACGTCGAGCGCGAGAAAGGCGAGTTCGACTGGGGCGTGTACGACCCCTGGATCAACGAGCTTGCCAGGCGCAACATAGACGTGATCGGCATCCTGGCGACCACGCCCGCCTGGGCCTCAGGGGCCGATCGTTCCGAGGCCGACTGGTACTGGCATGCGCCCCGCGACCCGAAGGACTATGGCGACTTCGCCTACCAGATGGCCCTCCACTACGCGGGCAAGATCGACATCTGGGAGCTATGGAACGAGCCGGACGTTGAAATCACCTTCAAATGTGATTGTGACCGCGCCGCCCACTACGCCGCCATGCTGGACGCCGGCTACAACGCCATCAAGCGTGCCAACCCGAAGGCTACCGTCCTGATAGGCGGGCTGTCCATCCACGATTACCACAACGGCGGCATGGCCTTCCTGGACGCCGTAGTCTCGCACCTGGGTGGCAGGCTGCCTTTCGACGTACTCTCTATTCACCCCTACATGCCCGACAGGCCCCCTGAGAGTACCGACCCTAAGACCGTCGTCCAGAACTTCCCCTACCGGCTCGATATGAGCTACAAGTGGCTCGTGGCTCACGGCGCAGGCAACAAAGAGATCTGGATCACCGAGAACGGCTACTCCACCTGCCAGTGCGATACCCTGGGCGTGAGCGAGGAGGAGCAGGCCCGCAGGCTGATCCGGCTGCACGTGATCGCCATGGGCGCGAAGAACGTCACCCACTTCTCCTATTTCCAACTGAAGGACAAGTTCAACGCAGGCCCTTCCGACCTGTGGGGCAACATGGGCATCCTCCGCAACAACCTCAGCGAGAAACCCGCCTACATAGCCTACCGGGTACTCACAGGCCAACTGGCGGGGGCCACCTTCGCGGGCCTGGGGCCGCTGGCCCGCGCCGTGCCGAACAGGTGGCAGGAACAGTACGACCGCTACCACTACAAGTTCACCAGGGGCGGCACGACCGTCCACGTCCTCTGGAAGGTCGGCGAGCCGGAGACCGTGGAGGTGCCGGTTGAGACCGCCAACATAGACGTGGTGCTGAAGAACGGGAGTCATGCGAAGCCCGACGTGAATAACGGCAAAGTGCGCATCACGATCAGCGAAGACCCGCTCTTCATCAACGAGATCAAGCAGCCGGATCCCCGCGCAAGCGAGGAGTTGGACCCGGCGGCTGATAGTGCATCGCCCACCGGCTTCAAGCCCTCGGCCCGTTTCGCGGACTACTGGCGAACGCGGGGCGGCCTTCCGCTCTTCGGCTACGCTATAGGTGGCGAGCGGCTGGAGAAGAGCGCCACCGACAACAAGACCTACATAGTGCAGTGGTTCGAGCGCGCCCGCTTCGAGTACCACCCTGAGTACGCGGGCACAGACGCCGAGGTGCTGCTCGGCCTCCTTGGGAGCCAGGCGGTGGCCGGGAGAGAGTTCCCCAGGATCGCGCCCCCGGCGGGGGTAGAGAGCGTCTGCGCGCGGGAGACAGGGCATTGCGTATGGGGCAAGTTCCTCGACCGATGGCGACAGCTTGGCGTGCCCATAGTCGGCCTACCCCTATCCGACCAGTACGAAGAGCGCTCTCCCGACGGCAAGACCTACATCATCCAGTGGTTCGAGCGCGCCCGCTTCGAATACCACCCTGAGAACAAGCCCCCTTACGACGTGCTCCTGGGCCTGCTGGGCCGTCAACTCTACAAGCCCTGATTGGCCCACAGCAAGCAATTTACCCTGATCAATACAAATTGCTCGAAAAGACTATCCAAAAGGTATACGAAAAAGAGTCCAGTTTTCGATGACTAATGCCATATAG
>JBAURA010000662.1:0-9036 GCA_049580985.1 Chloroflexia bacterium | reverse complement strand
ACCTTTTCGCAGGAGATGTACACCTTCGAGGACTGGGGCAACCTCATTCGCAGAGGCGGCATAGACTTCTTCGAATATCCCCAGGAGCCTATCTGGACCCCTGAAATCTGGCGTCTCCTCTGGGCGCTTGGCTTGGGCCTGGGTGTGCTCATACTCGCGAAGATTAGCGATAGCCTTATCGATTGGACAAAAGCACGCTGGCAAAATCGACGTGCATACGAGTTGCTTTCGCCAATCGTAGGCTTCTACCTGGTAGGTGCTTTCACCTTCATGGTATCTATGGCCTTCCCCGCCTCCCTCTTCGACCGTTACGTCCTGGCCTTCATCCCCTTTCTGATACTCTTCCTGGTACGTGGCTCAACCTCCTGGGGCCGCTTCGCCCGGACATATTCGATAGCCACTCTGGCGGTGCTGGCGACTTTCACCCTTCTCGCCCAGGCCGACTTCGTTGACCATGATAACGCACGCTGGCGGGCTGCTCAGTGGATGATAGCGCACACCGGCGCGGTGCACGTTGGCTTCGACTACAATAACTCGCATGGCCCCTCCAGCGACACCTACTTCATCAGCGACATCCCTACCCCAGGTGCGCGGGTCGAGCGCGCCTTCCCCTATTTCAGCAGGCTAGGCGGCTTCACAACCCGTAACGTGCTCGCACAGTCCCGTATAGACATGCCTCCCCTCCCCGTGCTCCCCGGCGATACGCCATCCCCTTGACCAAAGCTGCACGTAAATACGTTCACAGCCAAGCTGGCCCCAAAGTCTGAGTACGACCTTACTATGCCGTTGTCGCATCCTGACTGAACATAAAGTAATACCTATTGCTATTGCCGCCTAATTATGTTACAATCGATAGTGGTTGGAACTGGCAAGGCATAGGTAAGCAGGGTTTCTCGCTCTCCTCCCCGGTACATGCGTGAACACCGTCTACTCTACACTTCTGTGCCAGCACACCGGAGTAATACAGGCTTTTTACACGCACAAAAAAGGGGAAGAAAGAGCAAATATGGGAGACAAGATTCTTACGTGCCGCGAGTGCGGCGCAACATTCACCTTCACCGAGGGTGAGCAAGCTTTCTATGCACAGAAGGGCTTCAGCGAGCCTACTCGCTGCCCGTCCTGTCGCGCAGCCAAGAAGGCAAACCGCAACAGCGGCTACGGCGATAACTATGGTGGCGGCTACGGTGGCGGCAGCTACGGCGGCAGCAACTATGGCAGTGGGGGCGGCGGTGGCGGCTATGGCCGCGAGCGCACGATGACCACGGTCACCTGCGCCAACTGCGGCAAAGAGACCCAGGTCCCGTTCGTACCACGCGGCGACAAGCCCGTGTACTGCTCCGATTGCTACAACACAGTCGGCGCTGGCGCGAACAGGGGCGGTGGTGGCGGGCGCAACCGCTACTAAGGTCTACCCTAACGACTTTACCGGGGAGGGCGTTAGATAAATAGGATCGGCGGCAATTGCCGCCGATTTTGTATTTAACTAATCCAACTGCCGCGTAAGCCACTCGCTGAGGTCGTAGAGGCTCTCTTCGCCGATGGAATGGCCTATGGGGTATTCCTGGTACAGCACGTCAGCGCCTGCCTCTTGCAGATACTCATGCGAGTCGCGCGCCAGGCTCACCGGCAGCACGTCGTCGTACTTGCCGTGAGCGACGAAGAAGGGCTTGCCGGCAAGCCCTTCGGGCGTAATGTCCAACGATACGTTGCCCAGCGCCTGGGGCACGTACCCGCTGTGCATCACCACCCCACGCACCGCCTCCGGCGTTGACATGGCAAGCACCGAGCCGAGGATGGCCCCCTGGCTGAACCCCAGCACATAGAGCCGTACGGGGTCTATGCCGTAAGCGGAGGGTAGCCCCGCGATAAACTCACGTAACGCCGCCAGGCTGGCGAGAAACGTCTCCGCATCGGGCATTCCGATCCGCGGCATTCCATACCAGGCCCAACCAGGCCCCATTCTATAAGGCGCACGCGGGCTGACGATGATGAAGCGCGGGTCGAGCGCGCCCTCTAACCCCATCAGATCGGCCTCGTCCGCGCCAAGCCCATGCAGCAAGAGCAGCCCAGGCACGGGCGCACCAGGTGCATCGCGCTCCAACGCCGGGCGGAGCATATGCGTCAGATTTAGCTCTGTGTCGTCGTTCATAATAGTTATTGTAACTTAATCGAGATCGCGTAACGGGACCACGAAGGCAGGAGGTACGTTTTACGTTTTACGTTTTACGCAGTACAATGTTCCCATGCCCCCGCTCCTCCGCCTACCCGGTCTCATAGACCCGCATGTGCACCTGCGCGACCCCGGCGCTACCCACAAGGAAGACTTCCTCACAGGCACGCGGGCGGCCCTGGCCGGCGGCTTCACCCTGGTGCACGACATGCCGAACAACCCCGGCGCACCGGTCGTCACCCCTGAAGCCCTGCAACGCAAGGGTGAGGCCGCCGAAGGCAAGATCGTATGCGACGTGGGCCTGTTCTACGGGGCAAGCGCCGGCAACATGGGTACATACGAAGAGGTGGCCCCGCAGGTGGTTGGCCTCAAGCTCTACCTGGACCATACCACGGGCGATCTGAAGGTAGAGGAGCTTGAGAGCATACGCGACAGCATGCGCGCCTGGCCCCGTAACCGGCCCCTGTGCGTGCATGCTGAAGACCGCACCGTGGCGGCGGTGCTGGGCCTCATCCCTTTGGTGGGGCGCGGCGTGCACTTCTGCCACGTCAGCGAGGCCGTCGAGATTGAGCTTATCCGCGACGCCAAAGAGCGTGGCATGCCCATCACGTGTGAGGTAGCCCCCCACCACCTGTATCTGACCGAAGACGATCTCCCCCGGTTGCAGGGCATGGGCATTATGCGCCCACCCCTCAAACGGGCACGCGACCGCGATGCCCTCTGGGCTAACCTGGATGTGGTCGATATGATCGCCACCGACCACGCCCCGCACACACTGGAAGAGAAGAGAGGCGGCAATCCACCTTTCGGCGTGCCTGGCCTGGAGACTTCGCTGCCGCTCATGCTGACGGCGGTCGGCGAGGGCCGCTTGACGATGGAGCGGTTATTGGAGATGATGTATACGTCACCAGCGCGCTTATTCGGCACCAAACCGCAACCTGAAACGTATATAGAGATAGACGCCGCGCACAAGTGGACCATCGATCCTGCCCGCCTTCAAACGAAATGTGCCTGGACGCCCTTCGAAGGCATGACCGTCACGGGCAGCGTGCGCACGGTTGTGCTGCGGGGGCAAACTGTGGTCCGGGATGGCGAGGTGCTAGCAGAGCCTGGTGTGGGCATGATAATTGCTCCTTACGAGGGGCTGGTATAAAAGGAGCCGGTTATGTCGAGGCAGTCACGCAAGAAGGAAGCAACGAGCAGCGATACTATTTACAACAGTGGCCCGGTCGATATCAGGAGCGCTCGCCAAAAGCTTGGGAACGCTCGCACGAATGGATCGCGGCTGGCGCAGGAGGAGATCGCTTTGGTAGAAAAGTACAGCTACGTGCCTATGGATGAGCCGAGCGCGACCGAGGTCGCCCGCCAGGAAAGCCCGGAAGGCGAGCGCCTATACCAGGAACTGAAGGAGATGGAGCGGGAAGCGCTGGTGGACCCCGATCCCCAGGACGCTCTCCTCGGAATGGCGGTCAGCGCGAACGCCGCGGACGGCAAGAAAGCAATGGATGCCGAGGTGGTCTTGACCGCCGAGGACCATGACCTGGAGATCTCCCCCGAGGAGAACGTGCTCACCGACCTCGACAGGCTGGCGGGGCTGGACCCCGGCTTCGTAACCGACCCGGTGCGCCTCTACCTGCGGGAGATTAGCCATGCGCCTCTCCTCAAGAGCGAACAGGAACTGGAGATGGCCCGCAAGATCGCCGAGGGCGACGTGGACTCTACGCAGAAGTTCGTGCTCGCCAACCTGCGCCTGGTGGTGAGCATCGCGAAGAAGTACGTGGGGCGCGGGCTGACGCTGCTCGACCTGATCCAGGAGGGGAACATGGGCCTCCTGCGGGCCGTGCACAAGTTCGACCCGTCGCGCGGCTTCAAGTTCTCCACCTATGCTACGTGGTGGATCCGGCAGGCGATCCTGCGCGCCATCGCGGAGCAGTCGCGGCCTATACGTCTGCCGGCCCACATAGGCGAGGCGATGGGCAAGATCACCCAGGTCAACCAGGAGATTTCCCAGAGGATGGGCCGCCAGGCTAAGCCGGAGGAGATCGGCGAGGCGCTGGGTATGACGGGCGAGCGCATACGGGAGATCCTGCGCGCCGCCGAGACTCCCATGTCTCTCGATGCCCCAGTTGGCGACGACGGCGACGAAAACCAGCTGAGCGACTTCATCAGCGATACCCAATCGGCCACGCCCGACGAGGAAGCGGGGTTGGAACTGCTGAAGGATGAGCTACAAACCACCCTCGAAGAGGTGCTATCCCCGCGCGAGAAGATGGTGTTGCAAATGCGCTTCGGCCTGGGCGACGGACACCAGTACCCGTTGGAGAAGGTAGGCGAGCACCTGGGACTCACACGCGAGCGCGTGCGGCAGATCGAGGCGCAAGCGTTGCGCAAACTCCGCTCACCACAGCTTACGGAGCGGTTCAAAGACTACCTGTAATACGCCAACTTGTGCGGCGAAATGGCAAGACCGGGCATAACACCGCCCGGTCTTTTCGTTGCGACTCTCTTCCGAAAGCAGGGCATGGCTATAAGTGCGCTTCCACGGTGGCGAATAGCTCGTCGAGGCCGAACGGCTTCTCCAGGTACCCTGCTACGGCCAGTTTCTCGGCATACTCACGCGCTCTGCTGCGTCCGGTCATTATCACTACGGGGGTGGATACCGATTGCTTCTTAAGCACCTGTACAACTTGCTCGCCGCTTACTTGTGCCATCTGAATATCGAGGAGTATCAGGTCGAAGCTCGCCATATGGAGGATATTGATCGCCTCCTCGCCGTCTGTGGCGCCCACGGCGAAGTACCCGTCGTCCGTCAGGCACTTTGTCACGACCTCCACCAGCGAGGGGTCGTCGTCTACTACCAGGATGCTTCCTTTGATATCTTCCACGGCCGTCCTTGAAATGAAAGCGTTGGGCGCTACGCGCTCACTTGCCGAAGCCTTTCACACACCGCACAAGCTGTCGCGCGACCGGTTCTCGGCGGGATTGGCGCCAAGTCTTCGTCGCCGGAGCGGGATACCTTGTCTCCGCTCCGCACCAAGTCCTGGACATCAGCAGCTATCAATCTGGTAGCAAGCAATCCGACCTTCATGCGCGAACAGCGGCCGACAGGCCCCTGTTATTAGCGAAACACCACAGCATATAACATTATAAGTTTACCGGAACCAGGCCGAAATGTCATGGTAAACTAGTCCTCAAAATGCCTGACGATGGTACTAATACCCCACCACAGGCCTTTCAAGGGTAGGTGTTTGGTACACCCCTGGTTGAGGGGCGGTTGAAACATCCCTCAACCCCGGCAGGGGAGTAACCCTGTGCTCCTTTTAAGCCCCTCATCACTCTGTAAACTTGACGGAATCCCTGCCAGCACGTTATGTTAAGGGGTGAAACATTGCTAATGAGCAGATAACATGTGTGCGATTAAAGAAGCTATAGCACCGAACACACCTACAAATTACGTATCACTCAGCACGTATCAATGATTACGGGAGAACAGGTTTGTCATCACTAGGAGAGGTGCTGCGCGCGGCACGCGAGGCTAAAGGCCTGTCGCTGACCGACGCGGAGCGCGGCACCAGGATACGTCAGAAATACCTGGTAGCGCTGGAGGACGACACTCCGGCGGCGCTTCCGGGGCCTACCTACGCACGTGGTTTCGTCCGCAACTATGCATCCTACCTCGAAATCGATGTTAATGAGGCCCTCCACCTTTACGATACGCAGAGCCAGCCCACGCGCGAGCGAATCAAGGCTGCACGTGGAGAGCCTGCTACCAGGACCAGGACCCCAGCCCGTAGCGACCAGGACAAGATCAGCATCCAGCCCCTCAGCAACGAGCGGATCGACACGCGCGTGCGCTATGGCAGCCAGTATATAGCCCTGTCGTTGCTCGCCATCCCTCTGCTGATAGTCTTCTACTTCATCTACAGCGCTTACGCCGGGCCACAGAGCCAGCCTCCCCCCACGCCGCCCGTGTCGGCACGGCCCCCAACCGTCACCAGCGGCCCCGTGGGGAACGTGACAACCGTTGCCGGCGACCCCAACGATGGCACATTCAACACGCCCACCGTGCTCGTCCCGCCTACGCCACCCATCGTGTCACCCCAGCAGACGATCACCAGCACGGCGGTGGCAGGCGTAATCACCGGCACCAATCCGACTACCGCCACCGCCGCCATACCCGCTGCCGGCGCGGTGACCCTGCGGGTGGTTATAAGCGGCCACGAGTCGTGGATGAGCGTGCGCATCAACGGCGTCCAGCAGTTCGCGGGCACCCTGCCTATAGGTACGTCACGAGTATGGGAAGCGAGCAATAGCATCCAGTTGAGAGTGGGCCGGGCCGACTCGGTGCGCGTGTATATCAACGGGGCCGACCGAGGCTTCATGGGCACCCCCGACAACCTGATCGTAGAGAAGAAGTGGGATAAAGCGGGTAACGAGGAAGTGATTCAGCCTTGACGAGTGACGAGTCACAAGGAGATCCATGCCAGATACATTCTCATTCGACGTGGTGAGCGACTTCGAGCGGCAGGAGGTGGTCAACACCGTGGACCAGGCCCTGCGCGAGGTGCGCACGCGCTACGACCTGAAGGATAGCAAGACCGAGATCGACCTGGAAGGCAACAAGATCACGATAAATACCGACAGCGAATTCCACCTGGCGGCTATCAAGGACATCTTGCAAAGCAAGGCGGTCAAGCGCGGCCTCTCGCTCAAGGTGTTCAAGTTCGGCAGCGCGGAGCCTGCCTCCGGCGGGCGCTACAGGCAGGTGGTGGACCTCCAGCGCGGCCTGAACGAGGAGCTTGCCAAGTCGCTCACTAAAGATATAAGGAGTAACTTCCCCAAGATCCAGGCCCAGATACAGGGTGATGCCCTACGCATCGTTTCCAAGAGCAAGGACGATCTACAGCGAGTGATCCAGCACCTGCGCGCCAAGGCCGACGATCTGCCCGTGGCCCTCCAGTTCATCAATTACAGGTAGGTAATATGACAAAGCGGATGACCCCGGAGCAGTGCAGGCAGTTCCTCACCGAACGGGTCAGGACAGCCGCGATAGGCACTGTGCGCCCCGATGGACGCCCGCACGTAGCGGTTATCTGGTTCGATCTCGATGGCGATACCCTGGTATTCACCACCTGGCACAAATCGGTGAAGAGAGCCAATCTGCGGCATAACCCACAGGTGTGTATCTGCGTGGACGACGAGACCCCTCCATACGCTTATGTGCAGATAGAAGGGACGGCGGAATTGACGGAGAACGACCCTGACCACCTGTATTGGGCCACTCGTATAGCGGGCCGCTACATGGGGGCGGACCAGGCCGAGCGATACGGGAAGAGGAACGCCGTCGAAGGGGAGCTATTGGTGCGCGTCCGCATCACCAGGATAATGGGGGAAGAAGACATTGCAGGCTGGTAAGATAGATGAGTCGCGTGGGGCAGGTTTCAAACCTAATGGTGTCGCATAAAGAAGCGAGGTCGGAGATGGTATGGGCGGACCCGTGTGTCCGCCCTCTATCCTGACCCCGATCTTGGTGGTTCATCAACCAGGGCGGACACACGGGTCCGCCCATACAACAAAGGTGATATGCCTAAATTCAATATAGTAACCCTCGGTTGCGAAAAGAACAATGTAGACAGCGAAGGCATGGGCGCGCTATTGTCCGAAGCCGGCTACGAACAGAGCGCCAGCGCTGAAGACTCGGACGTGCTTATAGTCAACACTTGCGCCTTCCTACAGGCGGCGGTGGACGAATCGGTGGGCGAGCTGCGCACCCTGGCGGACAAGAAGCGCGACGGGCAGCTTTTGATCTCGGCGGGCTGCATGAGCCAGCGCTACGCTTCCGACGTGCCCACCTGGGTCCCAGGCGTAGACGGCGTCCTATCCACACGCACGTGGCCGGAGATAGTGCCTTTCGTGGAGAATCTGAGGGCGGCTGTCGGAGGCCAGGGATTAGGGATTAGGGATCAGGGATTGGGGATTGGGGGTCAGGAAATGCTGGTCCCTCTTACTGCTGATCCCCGGTCCCTGATCCCTGGCCCCTCGGTGGCCTGGGCACCTATCGCGCCTGTGCAACCTACGGCCCAGTTGAAGCGATTCCGCAGGAAAGCGAAAGGCCCAAGCGCATACGTCAAGATCAGCGAGGGGTGCGACCATAAGTGCGCCTTTTGCATAATCCCGGCCATCAGGGGCAAGCACATCTCCCGCCCAATCGACGAGATCGCGGGGGAGGTGGCCGAGCTAACAGAACAGGGCGTACGCGAGGTGGTGTTGATCGCACAGGACAGCACTTACTACGGCGTGGACCTGGGCCTGCGTGACGGCCTAGCCCACCTCTTCGACCGGATAGTGGAGGTGGCTCCCGGCATCACCTGGCTGCGCCTCATGTACGCTTATCCGACGCAGCTTACTCCCCGCATGATCGAGACGATGGCCCGGCACCCACAGGTGGCCCGCTACATCGACATTCCGCTACAGCACGCCCACCCTGATATGCTACGCCGCATGAAGCGGCCCAACGACGTGGAGCGCAACCGCCGCCTCATCGGGCAACTGCGAGAGGCGATGCCCGACATCGCTATCCGCACAACCTTCATCGTGGGCTTCCCCGGCGAGACGGATGAAGAGTTCAAGGCGCTGCTCGATTTCCTGGACGATATGCAGTTCGACAACGTCGGCATGTTCACCTATTCGCCGGAGAAGGGCACGCCCGCCGCCGATATGCCGAACCAGGTGCCTGAAAGGCTGAAGATGAAGCGCTACCGCGAGGCGATGCTACGCCAGCAGAAGATCAGCGCGGCCAAGAATCGCCGCCTGGTGGGCCGCACCTTGCAGGTGCTCGTAGACGGCACCGGCACCCTGGAGGATGG